>JAEWWQ010000059.1 GCA_023458855.1 Bacillota bacterium | reverse complement strand
ATGCCTGAGTCCGCAAGCCTCAGGATAGCTGGGTCTTTTCGGATTATTCTTACCTGAAAATATTTCCAATTCACATCCCTCTAATTCTAAATCGAGCTTGTAATCGCCTCTGTCCTCTCTGTAATTTTCTCTTATTACTTTAAAGCCAAGCAAATTTAAATAGAAATCCCTCGATTTCTCATAATCTGAAACTATGACAGCTACATGGTGTACTCTTCTTAAATTCATAGCATATGCACCTCATTCAATATCCTTATTTTAAATAGTTATGTTTTATAAAACTAAGTATTTTACACATGTATATACTCATTAATAAAAATGAATTTTCTACAAAATTGAAAATAGGAAACTGATATTTCATACCTCTCCAGATAAAATAAAAAGTATTACATAAGGAAGTAAAAATATAATAAATGACCTTTTCTTCATACCGTTGATATTCCTATTCTCTTGCCTAACACTTATGTTTCCTGTTTTTAATTTCACTGTACTTGTATTAATTCATCATACGCCATTTAAATAGCTTCGTCCAGTGCTTCTCCCTGCAATTTACTTATACATGCCAATAACTCCAAATTCATATGTTTTGTCATATATTGGGTTTTTTGAGATAAAATGAATAAGTACCGGTGTATTGTCAAGCTTAGGTTCTTTGTTAAATAAAAATCTATCAGCGTTTCGCAGGGCTTGAAGTGCTGTAGACATTTCGTTATAAAAAATCTTATTTCTTATATAAGCATTTCCTGTTACACCATCACCATCCACAATTACAGAACCAGTTAAAACAAGTCCTTTTTTATTTTGCTCCCAGGCAACTCTTACCTCGTCACGCATTCCTGTCATTTGATCTTCGGCATAATCTGAGGCCACAAATACAAATAATTCTGCTGTGATGTCCGAATGTGTAATTGTATACTTTCTTTCCGTAAGAGGCTCGTATGGTTTCATGATATCCCGATATTGTACAAATACTTTTCGCTCATTAAGTTCTCTCAATTTTCAGACCCTTTCATTTTCACTATTTTTTTCATCTGCTAATATTTTATTGCCAATAATAAGACAGTGTTCTGAGTACATCCTATGTTAAATTAATTATTTTTAGCACTGATTGCATGTGATTCTGTCACAGAAAAGATGGTATCATTATTGCTATAATATACGCAGTCAAAGAGAAAGGTGGGATGTATTATGGCGAATGTAATTATTGGTAAAGATCATGGTGCGTTAGATAAAGCTGCTGAGATTGAAAATTATTATGGTTTCAGTGAGCCAATATCGGGAAAAGAACCTGAAGCAGGTACAGAAATTATAAAGTATTTAAGAAAAAATAATAAGGAGGTAATCCCATGGATTCCTATATCTTCTATGGACTTGCCATTGTCCTCTTAATTCTCTCTTTTGTAAAAGATAAGAAAAAGACAAAAATGGCACTAAAAAAAGCCTGGAAAGCATTTGAAAATATCCTGCCTGAATTTTTGGTAGTAATTATACTAGTAGGATTTTTACTTGCTGTTCTAAACCCCGAAACAATCTCAAAAATCATAGGGGCTGAATCGGGCTGGTTTGGCGTCATACTCGCCGGCATTATCGGCTCAATAACCCTGATTCCTGGATTTGTAGCCTTCCCAACTGCAGCTATCCTGCTGGAAAACGGAGCTGGCTATATGCAGATTGCAGCATTTGTATCTACTCTTATGATGGTCGGTATTGTAACGTTTCCTGTTGAGGTAAAATATTTTGGAAAGAAAATATCAATTATGCGAAATATACTGGCATTTTTCTTTTCTTTTATCGTGGCAATCATGATTGGAATGGTGGTAATTTTATGAAAAAAATAATCAAACGATACCGAGGATTCCTCTTTGTTCTCATAGCAATGATATTTCTTATCCTGTTCAACCGGGAACTTGGACTTAAAGCGCTTCGCATTACAGGAAGTTCCGTGAAAGAGATGTTATTAGTAATCCCTCCTATTTTTCTTTTGCTTGGTCTTCTGGATGTCTGGGTCCCAAGAGAAACTATGATCAAATATATGGGCGAAGGTTCTGGAATAAAGGGCGTCCTGCTTGCCATCCTCATCGGTTCTGCAGCTGCAGGTCCATTATATGGTGCATTCCCTGTTGCGGCTGTATTTATGAAAAAGGGCGTTAAGTTCATGAATATCCTGATTTTCATCGGAGCATGGTCCACGACCAAAATACCTATGTTCCTTTTTGAAATAGCAGCACTTGGCAATACTTTTGCCATTACACGACTTCTGATTGATATCCCTGGAATCATTATCATTGCATTCCTTTTATCAAAAATGGTATCAAAAAAAGAAGTGCAGGCTCTGTATGATAATGCTGCAAATGTAGATTAATTTTGAAATCCATCAGCTAAAAACAACTCCAGCCATATCACATTGTGATGGTTGGAGTTGTAAAATATTGGTACCATAAGGTAATTAAATTGTCGACTCGTCTTTCCGGTTATTCTCTATGTATTTATCCATAATATCAGCAGCCATACCGACCAGCTCCATACAAGGTCGTTTTTTATAATATTCCGCTGTTCGAATTTCAGGTTCTGGTTTATCTTTTCCGGCACCCAGACCTAACAGTTCCCTGCAAATGATAGATCGGTTTTTATCCTCGAATTCTTTGGCAAGATACTGAATTCTTTCATAATGTTCTGTTTTTGCTTTATGATCTTTGGGATCGCTATATCCATAAATTAACCCTGCAACCATAAACATTCCTGATACAGTACCACATACTTCCCGAAGCCTTCCCATTCCTGCTCCAAAAGAGGAACTGATTTTTAAAGCCGTCTCAAAATCCATACCATACTCATCACAGAAGGCTAAAAAAACTGACTGGGAGCAATTATATCCTTCTTTAAAATATGCCATTGCCAGTTCAGAATGTGTCTTTTCCCGTTCCATGACTTGTTCAATCTTTTCTGTTTCCATTCATTCTACCTCATTGCATCCTGTTTTCTATTATATTATGTACATATGCCCTAAATGCTATTTTAGCAGACTGTCTTTACAAGTCAAATAAAATCAATAGATATCTATTTCTACTGTTTGTAATTAAGAAATAATCTCAAATATATAATTTTTATTATAAGTACGCACATACAACTCCTTGCCTTTTTGTATTATAAAAGAAGCTGCCGACTTTAACGGTATCTTATCAAGAACTTTCCCATCTGAAAGAGCAATCTGATACAAATAATCTGCTTCATCAGTAAATCCATAACCACACAAGATAACATCATTCACGATCTGAAAGTTTTGTGCATTACTTACAAGCGGATTACTTCTCCATAAGACACTATGATCAGACAGATCTATGGCTGTTAGATATGCATTCATACCGTTAGAACTCTGTGCATATGTATTATGTCCACTGGAAATATATAAAATGTTATCTTTGATAGCCGCCCATGTGATTCTTTGCTGAATAAAGTCGTAATCTGACTCCACATATTCTGGCGAATAGCAATAATTGGAGAAATCAAAGAAATATTTAATTTTAAGGGATACCGCATCATATATTTTCAATATATAACCTTGCGAAAAATCGGCTCCATAAATACAGTAAATAAAATCGTCATCATAAAATACCGATGTGATAATTAAATCTCCGCTCTGTTCTGCAATTCCCTCCGGCAGATTTCCTGGCATATTTTGAAATGAATTCGGTACTTCATAAGTAGGAAGCGAAAGTTCGTTATCGGCAAACCATGCTTCTTCATCTGTAATTGCATTTGTTGTTTCTGTTACCAGATTTAATTGCAACGGTACATTTTCTTTCTTTTCTATCTTGTCTGACACATAGTATTGAAACGAAGGCATTTCCAGTAAAATGGGAGTATCTGCCTCCGTGAGATCTTCTGTTTCTGCTTCTATACCTGCTTGAGATTCTTCTATTATAGAATAATCTCCCTCTTGATCCTGGCTTTTACTTTCCTGTGTTTTTTCTCCACATGCACTACATGAAATTACGCCAAACAGCAATAGTATTACAATCGTTCCTAGTTTCATTACCTTTTTCATAGTATCTTTTCATTTCCTTTTCTATAAAATATAAATACTTGTAAAATGTAATTTTCCCAAATTCACTGGAATAGAATTACTGTTTTTATAGTAACACTTAGTTTTATTAGTCTGCAATGCTATTTTTATCAGATTGCTTTCTGGAGCATATTTGTAATTACACTTTCTCCTACAGGCCTGCTGAATAGATATCCCTGTCCATAATCACATTGGTTACTTTTTAGAATGGAAAGTTGTTTTCCATTTTCGATGCCTTCTGCAACCATTTGTAGATTAAGATCATGTGTCAGCCTTATAACCGATTCCACAATTACAGAATCTTCTCCTTTTTCCAAAATTCCTTTCACAAAATTGCTGTCCAGTTTTACAACGTTGATAGGTAGGTTTTTCAAATATGTCAGGGAGGAATAACCTGTTCCAAAATCATCAAGTGCAATTTTTATTCCCATGTTGCTTACTTCTTTAAGAACTATTTTAGAGGCTTTCATTTTTTCAATAAGAACAGTTTCGGTAATTTCCAGTTGAATTTCACTGCTATCAATACCTGTTTCCAGTAATAGTTTTCTAATATGTTCCACAAACCCTTTTTGGACCAGACTTTTACCAGATACATTAATGGACATTTTTAAATGTGAATATCCTTTTTCTTCCCAACTCTGCTTTTGGCGAAAAGCCTGCTCCATAACATATCTTCCGATTTCATGAATAAGACCTGTCTCCTCTGCGACAGGAATGAATTCTATTGGTGATATGACTCCTTTTTCAGGATGGAGCCATCGGATCAGTGCCTCCACACCACTCATTTTTCCTGTATGTAAATCAATAATTGGTTGATATACCATAAAAAATTCTTCTTTTTCGATGGCACGATGTAATTCATTGATCATGGTAATCTGCCTCATATTCATTTCCTGCAACTCTTTTGAATAAAAGCAATAATTATCTTTGCTATGTTTCTTTACCTGGTACATAGCAATATCAGAATTCTTCATAAGATTATCATAGGAATCTGCCTGCGTTGGATACATAACGATTCCCATACTTACTGATACATAAAATTCCTGTTCATTCATTTTCCAAGGCTTTCTGATTGACCACAACAGATTCTGTATCTTACAGGTTATTTCTTCCTCCGATTGTGCCTCGTGCAGAATAATTGCAAATTCATCTCCTCCTAATCTTGCCGCGAATTCATTCCTTGGAATACTATTTTGCAGAACATCAGCTATATGAATTAAAAATTTATCTCCGGCAAGATGTCCTAATGTATCATTTATCATTTTAAAATTATCTACATCCATATAAATAAGGGCAAATTTTTTATCCTGTTCCTTGATTAATTCTTGAATCCTCTCTTCAAAACAAGTTCTGTTCGGAAGCCCTGTCAATGGATCGCAATAAGCTATCAGATGCAGCTTTTTTTCCACTTCTTTTTGCCTTTCATAGCTTTTTTCAACTTTTGTTAATGCCCCTTCAAAAACAAGTAATCTTTTTACGACCAGAAAAAATATCAGCAGGCATGTGATTCCTACATATGCCCATCCTTTATAGA
>JAEWWQ010000058.1 GCA_023458855.1 Bacillota bacterium | reverse complement strand
GGCTCTATGTGCACCGCTTTTCCCAGCCATCTACAATACGACTGCCGAAGTGCGCTCTCTTGCGACACAGTTTATCCGTATCATTGCATTATGTATGCCGATCTGCGCTTTTTTGCACTCTTCCTACTTTACGCTTCGTTCAGGCGGCAAGACTATAATTACTTTTGTATTTGACAGTGGTTTTGCATGGGTCATCAGTATTCCGGCCGCTTTTATTCTGATACGCTACACAAATCTTCCAATCGCTCCTCTCTACCTGATATGCCAGTTATTAGATATCCTGAAATGCATCTTAGGATTCATTCTTGTTAAAAAAGGAGTCTGGTTACATAATATCGTAACATCTGATTCCTAAGGCTGAGCTGTTACATAAACTTTGCTTTTTTCTTGTTACAGGTTGCAAGTATAGATAAAAAACTGTTACAATAAAGGTTACTATTCAGACATGAATACGATTTGATTAAGATAAACGGAGGATAATTATGTTAGGAATCATTGGCGCAATGGATGAAGAAGTCAGTAAGTTAAAAGAGCATATGACCGATGTCGTAATTCATACAAAGGCATCTATGGACTTCTATTCCGGCAAACTAAATGGCAGGGATGTTGTAATTGTAAGAAGTGGAATCGGCAAGGTAAATGCAGCGGTCTGCTCTCAGATTCTGGCAGATGATTTCAAAGTAAATGCTTTGATCAATACTGGAATCGCAGGGTCGCTAAGGGCTGAAATTAATATTGGAGATGTTGTCTTATCAAAAGATGTATTACATCATGATGTGGATTGTGCCGCATTTGGCTATCCGCTCGGACAGGTTCCAAGAATGGATGTCTTTTCTTTTGAAGCAGATGCCGTTCTGCTTGAACTTGCTAAAAAAAGCTGTGAAAAAGTAAATCCTGAAATCGGTATTTTTACCGGCCGTATTGTAAGCGGCGATCAATTTGTATCAAGCAAAGAAAAAAAGAGCTGGATCAGTCAGAACTTCAACGGCTATTGTACCGAGATGGAAGGCGTTGCAATCGCACAGACTGCATATTTAAATAAAATACCTTTTCTTATCATCCGTGCAATTTCCGATAAAGCCGATGATAGTGCCGAAATGGACTATCCTGCATTCGAATCCTTAGCAATTGAACGTTCTGTAAAATTAATGTTAGAAATGGTGGCGAATATATTATGAAAAAAATTGCAAGTTTTACCGTAAATCATTTAACACTTTTACCTGGAATTTATGTATCCAGAAAAGATCATATCGGAGCTGAAGTTTTAACCACTTTTGACCTGCGTATGACAAGACCTAATTTTGAACCTGTACTTAACACTGCTGAGATTCATACTATTGAGCATCTGGGTGCAACTTACCTTCGCAATAAAGAAGAATATAAGGATAAGGTTGTTTATTTCGGACCTATGGGATGTCGTACCGGCTTCTATCTCATTCTTGCCGGTGACTATGAATCCAAAGATATCATTACCCTGATGCAGGATATGTTTACCTTTATCCGTGATTTTGAAGCCGAAGTGCCTGGTGCTGCAGCAAGAGACTGCGGAAACTATCTTGATATGAATCTTCCTATGGCAAAATATGTTGCCGGGAAATACCTCGAGAATACACTTATGAACATCGGGGAGAATCAATTATCTTATCCTGAATAATATGGTTTTAAAAAAGGTACCCTTTCAAATACGAGGGTACCTTTTTTTGATCTATTCATCTTTTTTCTTTTTTGATTGCAATAACTTAAATTTTGGTTTTGCTACTATTTTACCTTCTGTAATTAACTGTTTCCGTAATTTTTTCTCTTTGCTGTGCTTATGAATTATCATATAAAAAGTCGGAAGCAATACCAAAGTTAAGATTGTGGAAGCGGTCAGTCCACCAATGATAACAAGTGACATTCCCTGCATAACCTCACCATTATCGCCCCAGCCAATTGCCGCCGGAATCATAGACAATATGGTTGTCAGTGTTGTCATTAAAATAGGTCTTAATCGAGACTTACCTGTATAAATCAACGCCTCTTCCGTAGACATTTCCTTTCGGTATTGATTTGTGGCATCCACATACAAAATACCATTATTAACAACGATACCCACCAGCATTAGAAATCCCATTAGAGAAGTCATACTGATCTTCGCATTCGCAAGCAGCAGTAACGCAATGGAACCGATCAGACTAAACGGAATGCAGAACATAACAAGACCCGAATAACGAATGGATTCAAACTGAATGGCCATAACCATAAATACCAAGAAGATAGCTGTCAATATTGCTATACCTAAAGCTGTAAACTCCTCCGTCATCATTTCATCCATTGCATTGGTTCCCTGTTCAACGCTCTCCGGGAAAGTAAGCTTTAAAACCCCTGCCTGAATAGCATCTCCTGCTGAATACTTCGTATCAGCTGTCAAAGTTGCTGTAATGGTCGCTAAAAACTGACCATCCTTTCTGGAGATTGTCTGCGGTGTATCGGTATATACCAGTTCTGCCATCTCTGTCAGCGGTACGTTCACACCACTCGTATTGGTGAAGGTCATACCATTTACATCATTCATATCCTCATATCTGTCAGTCGGATATTCAACCGTTATCGTATAATCACGATCATCGATCGTTACATCCGTTGCATCGGTTCCTGACATATTCGTATATATCAATCCAGCCAGCTGTTGTGCTGTAAAGCCTTTACTCTTTGCCTTAATAGGATCAATTACAACTTGTGCTTTATTACTTGTCTCGGACATAGAGGCATCAATACTCAGTACTCCGTCCGTATTCTTCATTACTTCTTCCACCTGTTTGGAGGCTGCTTTCAAATCTTCCAGATTAGTTCCCTGAAGATCGACTTCTTTTGTGTTTCCGCCGCTCATAGCCGACATACCGGAAGAAGAGGCTGAACTGGCCGTAATGTCACAATTACTGTCAAACCCTACCAGCTGCTGGTTCCACATATCTACGATTTCAGCAGTACTGTATTTGCTGTCGTCACTTACATATGCGCTTACCGTTGCCGAAGAACTTGATTCCGTAATTGTTGTACTATAATCCTCTATTTCCGGACTTTCATCTACAAAGGCTTCTACTTTTTTGGTGATTTCATTCATATTATCAAGTTGTAATCCCGGTCGGAATGTTATCGCAACTGAGACCTGGCCTTCATCTGTCTGTGCCATCAATTCGGTCTTTACAAATTGAGCCATAAAAATAGATACTACAAATAAAGCAATAGCAATTAAAGCTACTAATTTTTTTCTATGTAACGCCGTTTTCAGCAATCGCCCATATTTTTCCGATACTTTTGCAAGAAATCTTGTAACAGGCGTATTTTTCTTTTCAATCGGTTTATACCGTGAGAAGCATAATGGAATCAGCGTCAGTGCCGATACTAAGGATGCAACAAGGGCAAATATAATAG
>JAEWWQ010000057.1 GCA_023458855.1 Bacillota bacterium | reverse complement strand
GTGCTAAGCCTCTATATTCATGTTCCGTTCTGTGTCCGGAAATGTCTGTATTGTGACTTCTTATCAGCGCCTGCAGATGATGAGACGCGGGAACAGTATATAAAGTCCTTGAAGCGTGAAATAACTGAAAAATCAAAAAAATACAAACAATATAAAGTGGATTCGGTTTTTTTGGGAGGCGGGACACCGTCCGTTCTGACCGCATCGCAGACATGGGATATCATGCAGCTGATAAAAGAAAAATTTGTACTGCTTGAAGATGCGGAAATTACCATTGAGGTGAATCCAGGAACGGCAGACAGCAATAAACTGCAGATTTACTTCGAATCGGGAATCAACAGATTGAGCATAGGACTGCAGTCTGCAGACAACAGAGAATTAGAGATAATAGGAAGAATTCATACCTATGAAGATTTTCTGCAAATATACCATGCAGCAAGGCAGGTGGGATTCTGCAATGTGAATGTGGATCTGATGTCCGGACTGCCGGGGCAGACTATGCGGTCATATCAGGATACGCTGCAAAGGGTCTTACGCCTGCATCCGGAACATATATCAGCATATAGTTTAATTATAGAAGAAGGTACACCATTTTTTGATAGATATGGGCAGACACCATCAATATCTGAGAAGAGGCAGTATCCGCTTCTTCCAGATGAAGATACAGAACGTGCGATGTATGAACTGACGAATACTTTATTGTGCGAGAATGGGTATCATCGATATGAAATATCCAATTATGCCCGGGATGGCTATGAATGCAGACATAATAGCGGATATTGGGAACGCCACAATTACTTAGGATTCGGGCTTGGTGCCGCCTCACTGATTGAAAACCGCAGATGGAAGAATGGGAGTGAATTGTCCCATTATCTGAAGTGCTTATTTGATAAAGAGAATGAGCAGATGCTTACGAAAAAAGAGCAGATGGAAGAATTTATGTTTTTGGGACTGCGCTTAATAAAAGGAGTTTCCAGTGAAGTGTTCGCAAGGTGTTTTGGGGTATCACTGGAATCTGTCTATGGAAAACAGATTGCCGGACTTGTGGAGGACAGACTGCTCAGATATACAGAAGAAGGAAATCTGAGCCTGACCAAGAGAGGAATTGATGTCAGCAATATAGTAATGGCAGAATTTTTGCTATGAGACAGGAATCTTTAGATAAATGCTTGCTATTTGACAGTGATATTTATATAATAATAGAGGAGTTTTATTGGCTATTTCCAGTGGGAAAGGCACTAGAATCTGATATTTGACATAGAATATAACAAATTGACTTTGGGGGCTTCTTTTGAAAACTTTTCAAAAACCTTTATCCTCAGAGGAAGAAGCTTGTTATATTTGTGCATTACAAGAAGAGAACGGTGATAAAGTTAAGGAAGCCAAACAGATTTTGATTGAAAGAAATTTACGATTGGTAGCACATATTGCTAAAAAATACGTAAATACAGACGAAGATATGGAAGATTTGATTTCAATTGGAACGATAGGGCTGATTAAAGCAGTAAATACATTTGATGCAACAAAGGGAAATCGGTTAGTTACTTATGCGGCGAGGTGTATTGATAATGAACTTTTAATGAAGCTTCGGGCAAAAAAGAAAACTTCGAAAGAGGTATCGTTATACGAACCGATAGGTACAGATAAAGAAGGTAATGAGATTAATCTCCTGGATATTATAGAGCAAGAGCAGATAGACATCGTAGACCGTATGGAACTGGAGACGAATCTGGGAAGACTTGCCGAGGTTATGGAACGCACGTTGTCAGACAGGGAAAAAGAAATTATTCTTATGCGTTACGGATTGCTGACAGGCGAAGAAATTACGCAGCGGGAGATCGGCGCACTACTGGGTATATCAAGAAGCTATGTGTCGCGTATCGAAAAAAGAGCTCTTGAAAAATTGAGAAAGGGTTTTTGCGAATAAAATATAAAAAACGAAGTGAATAAGAGGGGGGCTGGAGATGCTTTTTATAAAGCCAAGTGAATTGAAGGATGGAATGAGGCTGGCGAGACCGATCTATAATAAAAATGGTGTTTTGTTATATGAAAGAAATTCAAAACTTACATCGCAGAGTATTGCAAGTGTTAAGAATTTCGGTTTCATAGGTATTTTTGTACTTGAACCGGCAGAACCAGTACCGCCTATGACAGCAGATGACATTGCATTCGAACGTTTCCAGACAATGACAGTATTTTCGCTGCAGGAAGAATTGAGCAAAATGATACAAACCAAAAAAGCTGCCAAGATATATGTGATTGCTGCAAATGTAATAAAAAATTATGGAAATTTAAATAGAAAAGTTAATTTTATTCAGAATCTCAGAAGCACAGGCGACTATGTATATAAGCATTCACTTAATGTTGCCATGCTTTGTGCCATGATAACACATGTGATGAATATAAGACTGGAAGAGCAGCAGGAAGCTGTTCTGGCAGCATTGGTACATGATATTGGTAAACTATTGCTGCGTAATGAAAAAGAAGCAGTGAAGGATCTGGAAGCAGTAAGTTTTGTAAAAGGGATAGAACTTATTGCATATGCCTTTTCTTCTGATAACGGTGTAAAAAGATGCTGTGTCCAGGCACATAAATCCCTGGAAGACTTTAAAAATGGGAAAAGCCATCAATCTAAGATTGTGACAAGTGCCAAGGTACTTATGGTCGCAGAAACTTTTGACATGATGACAGCAATGCGTCTGGAGGGAGAGCCAGCTTCGGAGGTGACTGCGATCAGGATACTGCTGGAAAATCCGGAAGTATTTGATGAGCGGGTGGTAGATGCGTTGATTCGTTCCATTCATATTTTGAATCCTGGGACCTGTATTGAACTGAACACAGGAGAGAAGGGGCTCGTATTAGCGGGTAATGACATGAATATCTTAAGACCGATTATTCTTGGCTTTAATGATAATCAGGTTCTGGATCTAAGTAATGAACTGGCGTATGGTGATCTGGAGATTGTAGACATTATGAAAACAATGGATAACCGCTATGTTATGGATACGGAATTATTGAAAAAGCAGGGAATTCCATATGACGGACCTGAATATGTCGAGGCTTTGGAAGAGGGAGCTGAGTACATACCAGGTCAATAAGCTGGAATAGAGGAGCAAGTATGCCAAAGATAGAAGATATTCTGAAATCAGCAAAAGATGCAGGTGCATCTGATGTACATATTACAGTAGGTATTCCGCCCAAAATGCGTGTCAATGGTAATTTGATAGCAATGGACTATCCAAAGATGCTTCCGGATGATACCTTAGGTATAGTGAAGGAAATTATGAGTGAAAAGCAAAAAATGATTTTCGATGAGCGCGGGGAATACGATATGTCATTTTCAATTTCCAATCTTGGCAGATACCGCGTCAATGCATATCGGCAGAGAGGATCTGTAGCGGTCGCACTTCGGCTTGTCGGAACTTCCATACCGACGGCAGAGGAGCTGGGCGTACCGGAATCAGTTATGGAGCTGTATCAGAAAAAAAGGGGCCTGGTATTGGTGACCGGACCCACAGGAAGCGGTAAATCAACGACACTTGCCGCTATTATTGATAAGATCAACAGCAACCGGGAAGCACATATTATTACCCTGGAGGACCCGATTGAGTATCTGCATCAACACAAACTATCAATCGTAAATCAGAGAGAGATTGGTCTTGATTCTTTAAGTTATGCCAATGCGTTACGTGCGGCTCTGCGTGAAGATCCTGATGTGATACTGGTGGGAGAAATGCGGGATTTTGAGACTATTAGCGTGGCAATCACTGCGGCAGAGACAGGACATTTGGTGCTTTCAACGTTACATACCATAGGCGCTGCCAGCACCGTTGACCGGATCATTGATGTATTTCCGCCACATCAGCAGCAACAGATCAGGGTACAGC
>JAEWWQ010000056.1 GCA_023458855.1 Bacillota bacterium | reverse complement strand
AATGTACTCCTTTTATTTCCTGATAATCTTCGTGGCCCTTTCCAGCCAGAACAATAACATCGCCAGGCTGACCGTTCTGAATTACATAGGCTATTGCCTCTTTTCTATCTGTAATCTCAATATAGTTACCATTTGTTTTTGCAATACCGGTCCTGATATCATTCATGATATCCTGCGGTTCCTCAAATCTCGGGTTATCCGAAGTAATGACCGTAAGGTCCGCAAGACGGCCGCTCACTTCTCCCATCTCGAACCTTCTTAATTTTGACCGGTTGCCACCGCATCCAAATAAGCAGACCAGGCGTTTGGGATGATATTCTCTTAATGTCGTCAGCAGGCTTTTAAGTGCCATGGCATTATGTGCATAGTCAATCATTAGCGTGAATTTATCTGATACCTTCACCATCTCAATGCGGCCCTTTACATTTGCTTCTTTCAAAGCCTTTATGATGTTTTCTTGTGCGACCTTAAAATGTCTGCAAATTGCAATTGCCGCTAATGCATTGTACACGCTGAATCTTCCCGGCGTACTTATTTCCACACTAAGATCCATAAGCCCTTTTACATCAAAAGCAACTCCAAGATATCCCGGGCCCGTTACTAATTTTGTATTGGCAGCTCTTAGGTCTGCGCGTTCTTCAAATCCAAACGTCTCCAACTCACAGGTATGCCCCTGCATAACTGTATCGCAATGTTCATCGTCACTATTTGCAATCCCTACTTTACATTGCTTGAACAGTAAGCCTTTACAATACATATATTCTTCAAAGCTTGCATGCTCGTTCGGGCCGATATGATCTGGTTCCATATTCGTAAAGATACCAATATCAAATATAAATCCCTGCGTTCTATGAAGCATCAGACCCTGAGACGATACTTCCATCACGACAATATCACATCCTGCATCTGCCATTTGTCTGAAATAACTTTGCAGCACATACGATTCCGGAGTAGTGTTGCTTGCCGGGATTTTTTTATCCCCTATAATTGTTTCTATTGTTCCAACCAGACCAACCTTGTATCCGGCCTTTTCTAAAATAGATTTTACCAGATAAGTAGTGGTTGTTTTTCCCTTTGTTCCTGTCACTCCTATGATTTTCATCTGCTCAGCCGGATTTCCAAAATAAGCTGCTGCGATGAATGCCATCGCATATCTGGTGTTCTTTACCCTGATAATCAAAGCATCACTGCCCTTTGGTAACTTAACTTCCCTGGATACGACCACCGCCCTGGCACCTTTTTGTATTACTTCCTCCACATACTGGTGTCCATCAAAATTAGCACCCTCTATGCATATAAATAAACTATCTTTTGTGACCTTTCTTGAATCATAGACCACCGCTGACACTTCTATATCTGTGTTCTCTGACGAACATTCATATTGTAGATTTTTGAGTAAACTGCTTAACCGAATCATACCTGCTCCTATCTGCTATTCATTATGCACATACCTATTACGATAGCATAAATCAGTGCTTTTTTCAACCGGTGATTACAGTCACCGGATTCAAGCCAGCTTATATTTAGCTCATTTATCGTGTAAAAGAAAAACACCGATATCGAAGTAAAACGAATCGGTGTCTTTCATCTTATGAGGGGGGGAGATAGTGAGTGTTCTTCAACTATCCAAAACTTATTTTAAACGAAATATGTGTTCAAAGTGTGTATAAACTCTAAAAAAACAAACAACTTTATTAAGAAAATCTAACCGGTTTCTAAACTTCCTATTGATAATCTTTTATTATAATTTGCAGGTTTTTGTTTCCTCTATATTCATTTATCTCCGGATAATAACAAATAGAAAATTGTATCTGTGTTCCTTTCCCTTCGTATAAGGAAAGTTTCTGTTCCATTCCGAAATGTTCCATAATATACTGGTTCATTTTTTCAATATCGCCAAAATATACTGCATCATACCTGTTTTGCAGTTCATCCTCTATTACATATTTCCCAACATTTTTATTCTGCCCAAGAATCCGACCGCTTAAGAATTTCACATTTTTTTGGGCAAATAAAGGCTTTTGATTCCCTACTCCAAATGGTTCCAGCAGGCTCAGTTCCTCTGTAAACTCTTTAGTCGCAAATCGAAGCGGCATTGGAATATCAATTTGTATTTTTTCTACAAAATCCGATTCTGTCAACATAGTATCCTTATTCATCAGCTGCCTGAATAGTTCCACATTTTCTTCTTTCAGAGAAAGACCTGCTGCTAATTTATGCCCTCCGTATTTTTCAAATAATTCTTTATGCTTCGACATTTCTTCGTACATATGGTAAGCCTCAATAGAACGTCCGGAACCCTTTATTCCCTCTGCTCCTCTGGTTAAAACAAAGGTTGGCCTGTGATACCTCTCACGTATCCTTCCTGCAATAATTCCGGCAAGACTTTCATGACAATCTGGCAGGTAAATAATAAGTACTTTATCTTTCTTTTGTGTTGCTCCCTCTATCTGTTGAATCGCTTTTTCAACGCCTTTTTCCGTCATATCTTTTCTGCTGTCATTGATTGCCTTCAGATCAGCAGCAATCATGGCCGCCTCAGCATCTTTTGTTGCTTCAAATAATTGAAGTGCTCTTGACGCGGTATCCAGGCGTCCTGTTGCATTCAGGCACGGTCCTAATACAAATCCCACATGATGCGGGGACAGCACCTTATCTGCCAGTCCATTCACACTGATTAGTGCCTTGAGTCCTTTATTTTTTGTATGTATCATGGATGCCAGTCCATATTTAACAATAATTCTATTCTCATCCAGAATCGGCATTACATCACCTATGGTAGCAATTGCTGCAAATTCTAACAATTCAGTTAAAATGTGATTGTCTTTCCCCATGCTCTCTAGCAGAAACTGCACAAATTTATATGCTACAACAGCTCCGCAAATAGACTTATAGGGATAGGAACAGGTCTCCTGTTTTGGATTTATTACTGCCGCCGCAGGTGGTGACAGGTATACTCTTTTTTCACCCTCCTGTTCTTCAAACGGGACTTCATGATGATCTGTTATAACTACTGTCAGCCCTAACTGGTTCGCGTATACTATCTGTTCATATGCAGCTATTCCATTGTCACAGGTAATAATCGTATCAATGCCATCCTGATAGGCCTGTTCGATCAGTTGCTCATTTAAGCCATACCCGTCATGAATACGATGTGGTATGGTTGTATCAACAAACGCATCGCAGACTGATAAGCCCTTTTTCAAAATATAAGCTGAACACACTCCGTCAATATCATAGTCTCCAATAATACGGATCTTTTTTTGTTCCTTTATCTTTTTTATAATGATATCTGCTCCAACCCGCATATCTTTTAACAATTCCGGCGCATGTAAATTTTCCAATGTTCCATAAAGAAATTTTTCTATTTCTTCATTTTCGATAATATCCCTGTTACGTATGATTCTAGCCAGCATCGGACTGATACTAAAATTATCTGCAATTTTATTGAAATCTGCTTTTTTAGCTGCTACAAACCAATTAGCCATCGTTACATTTCACCTTTTCTTCCTT
>JAEWWQ010000055.1 GCA_023458855.1 Bacillota bacterium | reverse complement strand
GCTTTATCATCCACATTCATACCTCCCAGACTTCTTCTATCAAAAGTATGACGAATACTTCTGATACGCTATCTTATGAATGTGAATGTAAAAGTATGTTTCAAAAAATGATATCTTTATTGATTTTTAGTATATTTTTTTAATCCCTTATTTATTGGTGCAAAGCCCTGTTTATTAAGTATTCCTTTGTATTATATTCTGGGCGGTCGATCACTAATTCTAATAATTGATCCAATGTATCACCAAGTTCTTTTCCCGGCTGCATACCGGCATCGATCAAATCCTTTCCGGTAACAGCAAGTGTCTTTAACGACACACAATTTTTTGCTTCCATCTCATTCTCGTATAAAGTCTGCATCTTTGTCAGCTTATCAAGTTTTTTCTGTTGCTGATAGGTGCTTTGAGCCAGGATGTCGGCTCTTTTTACTAAAAACAGATACGGAAATACATCTTCTCCTACCGTTGCGATGGCATGCCGGACACCGCTTGGTGTCAGATCTACCTTGTAGTCATGAAAAAGCACAATTTTTGTTACTCTGTTAATTGTATCATTATCAAACTTGAGGCGGCGCAGAATCTTCCTTGTTATTTCCTGACCAACCGCAGCATGTCGGTAGAAATGATCAATTCCATTTTTGTCTGTAGACTTTGTTTCCGGTTTTCCAATATCATGGAATAGCATACCCAGACGAAGAACCTTATCCTTCTGTACCTCTTCCATAGCATGAAGCACATGTTCTCCCACTGTATATTGATGATGGGGATTATTCTGTGTTGTCTGCATCATCCGGTCAAATTCAGGAAATATGACATTTGTGACACCAGTGTCATAGGCATCCTTTAGTAAATAGGGATGATCCGATACCACCAGCTTTACCAGCTCCGCCTGGATTCGCTCTGCACTGATATTTTGAAGTGTTGCCGCCATCTTTGTAATTGCTTCTCTCGTATTTTCTTCAATTGAATAACCAAGTTGTGCTGAAAAACGGATTGCACGCATAATTCTAAGCGCATCTTCACAAAACCTCTCTTCTGGATTCCCGACACAGCGAATAACTTTTCGCTCAAGATCTTGTATCCCGCCAAATTCGTCCACCATTCCGACTTTATCATTATATGCCATCGCATTAATCGTAAAGTCTCTCCGTTTCAAGTCCTCTGTCAGATTTGGTGTAAATATTACTTCTTTGGGATGCCGACTGTCTTCATATTCCCCATCAATACGGTATGTGGTAACTTCAAACCCTTCTTTTTCCAGCATGATGGTAACGGTACCATGCTGAATACCGGTGTCTATCGTCCTGCGAAACAGACTTTTGACCTGTTCCGGCATGGCAGAAGTTGTAATATCCCAGTCATCAGGTTCACGTCCAAGGATAGAATCGCGCACACAACCGCCAACTGCATAGGCATCGTAGCCGGCTGCAATCAAAGTATCAATGATGTATTTTACTTTTTCCGGAAGTTGTATGGTCATGCTATCCCTCTTTCTATCTTATTTACTGTACGAGGTTTACGGTTTCTCTTGCAATCGCAAGCTCCTCATTTGTAGGTACTACCATAGTAATTACTTTACTTCCTTCGTCAGAAAGAATGATTTCTTCCCCACGGACTTTATTTTTTTCCATATCAATATTCGTTCCCAGAAATCCGATGTATTGTGCAATCAGTTTTCTGACCTCTGCATTGTTTTCTCCTGCTCCCGCTGTAAATGCAATAACATCAACACCGTTCATGGCTGCCGCATAAGCACCGATATATTTTCCGACTCTGTATGCGTAAGCTTCCAATGCAGCACTTGCAAGATCATTGCCCTCTGCACTTGCCTCTGCCAGATCCCTGAAGTCGCTTGAAAATTGAGATATTCCAAGAACACCTGATTTTTTATTCAGAATATCAGTAACCTCAGCAGCACTAATACCCTCTTTTTCTGCCATAAAGTTCACGATCGCAGGGTCAAGATCCCCGGAACGGGTACCCATGATAAGTCCTTCCAGTGGTGTTAATCCCATGCTTGTGTCAACGCTCTTACCATATTGAACGGCTGAAACACTTGCACCATTTCCCAGATGGCATATGATGGTCCTAAGATCTGTCACTTTCTTTCCAAGAATTTCAGCTGCTCGCTTTGCAACATATTCATGGCTGGTTCCATGAAAACCGTAACGCCTGATCTTATATTTTTTATAATATTCATAAGGAATACCATAAAGAAAAGCTTTTCTTGGCATCGTCTGATGAAATGCAGTATCAAATACACCTGCCATAGGCACATTTGGCATAATTTCCTTACAGGAGTTGATTCCAATCAGGTTTGCCGGATTATGAAGCGGTGCAAGATCATTACATTCTTCAATCTCTTTGATAACTGCATCTGTAAGAATTGTTGCTTCCTGGAATTTTTCTCCGCCATGAACAATACGATGTCCCACAGCCCCAATCTCTTCCAAAGATTTGATTACTCCCACTTTAGAATCTGTAAGGCTCTTAATCACAAGCTGTACCGCAACCGTATGATTAGGCATATCTATTTCTGTCTTGATTTTATCTTTGCCTGTCGGTTGATGTGTCAGCATACTGCCGTCAATGCCGATTCTTTCACAAAGTCCTTTGGCTAAGACTTCTTCTGTCTTACTGTCGATTAATTGATATTTTAAAGAAGAACTACCGCAGTTTATTACTAATACATTCATATCTGGCTCCCATCTGCGACCTTTGGTCGCGTACAAAATACTTATATTATGAAACAAGATGGCGCGGCTTGACGCCTCACTTGTCGCGAATTAATATGCACGTCCCCAGTATACCATTTTTTTAGCCGGTTTTCCGCAACATACGCAGGTCTCTGATAATTTTTCCTGTTGAAATGGCATACAACGGCTGGTTGCACCGGTCTTCTCTTTGATCATATCCTCGCAAGCCTGATCACCACACCACATTGCCTTGACAAACCCTGGTTTTTCATTTACGGTTTTTTCAAATTCTTCATAGGTGGTTGCAACATATGTGTGTGCGGCAACATGTTTTCTTGCTTTTTCCAACATATCAGACTGAATCTGTTCTAAGATTTCAGCTGCTTTTACTTCAATATCATCTAACGACACTTCTATTTTTTCTCTTGTGTCACGACGAACAATTACACATTTATTTGCCTCGATATCTTTCGGTCCAATCTCGATACGGAACGGAATACCCCGCATCTCTGCTTCTGAAAACTTCCATCCCGGACTCTTATCTGTATCATCTACTTTTACACGAAAATTACTCAGTCTGTCTTTTAATTCAGCTGCTTTTTCAAGGACACCTTCCTTTTTCTGTTGAATTGGGATAATCATAATCTGTGTCGGAGCAACTTTTGGCGGCAATACCAATCCGGAATCATCCCCATGTACCATAATGATTGCACCAATCAGACGGGTTGTCATTCCCCAGGAAGTCTGATGAACATATTTCAGGGAATTGTCTTTGTCTGTATATTGGATACCGAATGCCTTCGCAAATCCGTCTCCGAAATTATGACTTGTTCCGGACTGAAGTGCTTTACCGTCATGCATCAATGCTTCAATTGTATAAGTAGCTTCTGCTCCCGCAAATTTTTCTTTGTCTGTTTTACGGCCTCTGACAACCGGCATAGCTAATACATTTTCACAGAAGTCTGCATACACGTTTAACATCTGAATCGTTCTTTCTTCTGCATCTTCAGCGGTCGCATGTGCAGTGTGACCTTCCTGCCATAAGAATTCCCGGGAACGAAGGAACGGTCTTGTCTCCTTCTCCCAGCGGACAACAGAACACCATTGATTATATACCTTTGGAAGATCTCTGTAGGATTGAATCAGATTCTTATAAAAATCACAGAATAAGGTCTCAGAAGTAGGTCTTACACATAATCTTTCCTGTAATTTATTCAGACCACCATGTGTGACCCATGCTACTTCGGGTGCAAATCCTTCCACATGATCTTTTTCTTTATTTAATAAGCTCTCAGGTATGAACATTGGCATATATACATTTTCAACACCTGTTTTCTTGAAATCTGCATCTAACTGATTCTGGATCAACTCCCAGATCGCATAACCTGCCGGCTTAATGATCATACAACCTTTTACACTTGAATAATCAATTAACTCTGCTTTTTTAACAACATCCGTATACCATTGTGCAAAGTCTACATCCATGGATGTAATTGCTTCTACTAATTTTTTGTCGTTTGCCATTTTCTTTCTCCTTTTATTTAATCAAACATCGCCTGTCAGCAGACTTTTGCCATAACTTCCTATCCTGCCTACCGATAAACAGACTGAAAGCCTTCGTCCACAAAGGGACCGAAGGCTTCGGCGGTACCACCCTAATTAGCATAAGTATGCTCAACTCAAGTTACAGTTAACGCCTGCTTACGCTATATTTTCATATAGAACTCCAAGGTAGGTTCTAAATATTCTTTGTAGAATCTCTCAGCTTAAGCAGACATCCTGCTCAGATTCTTTCTCTGGGACATTTCTTATTTATACTAATCCTTATCAACGCTTAATTTCTTTATAACAAAATGATTCTTATGTCTATTTTTGATTTTATGCAACTTGGAACCAAATGTCAACCTTGAAATATGCGTTCTTCTACTTTTTCCACTTCTTCTTTTTTGGGAATGGAATCGGTGGCACCTTTTCTGGAAACTGCAATTGCAGATGCCTTTACACAAATCTGTAATACTTTCTCTATCGGTTTATTTTCAATCATACCGGCTATAAAATATCCTGTAAATGTGTCTCCGGCTGCCGTTGTATCTACCGCTTTTACTTTATAAGCGTCTTGTTTGCATAACATGTTTTCGTCCTGGTATATTACCCCTTTGGAACCTAATGTCAATACCACTTTTGCCTTTGGGAACTTCTGTTTCATAATTTCCAGCATCTTTTCGGGTTCTTTTTCTCCGGTGATCTGTTCTCCTTCGATTTCATTAATCATAAAAACAGATACCTTTGATAAATCACACTTTCCAATTTTTTCGTTAAAAGGAGAAGGATTCAGAATAATGGTCATTTCTCTTTCATATGCTTTATCAATGATGTAGTCTAATTCATTCACTTCATTCTGTAAGAGAATAATGTCTTTTTTTTCAAAATGTGTTAATACTCCATCAATATAATCCTTTGTAAAAGCCTGATTTGCACCGCCATATAAAATAATGCAATTCTGTGCCTGCTCATCTACCTGAATAATAGTATGCCCGCTTTTTCCGGAAATCTGCCTGATATAAGTAGTATCTACTCCATTGTTATCACAAACTTCTAAAAAACGCTCACCTTCTTCTCCTATCATACCTGCATGATAGACCGGAACACCTGCTTTTGCCAGTGCAATAGACTGATTTAGCCCCTTTCCTCCGCAGAAAGTTTCCATTCCTGTTGATGATATCGTCTCGCCGCCTTGTACGATATGGCTTACTGAATATACATAGTCATAATTTAAAGAACCTATATTTAGTACCTTCATTCTCTCTATGCCCCTTTTTATTTTAAGCCGGAAATGCAACGCCTGCACGCAATACAATATTAGGATATGGCGTGAACTCACCCGTCCGGATTGCAAATTTTACTGTTTTTGTAAATTCCTTAAATTCTATATGCGGCATCATTTCACTCTCAACATCGGGCAGAGAATCTTTGATATACTGCAGTAATCGCGGATTTTTATGCTTTATTTCTTCTGCTAAATAATAATATTCCACTTCTGTTTCATTTAATACTGCCGTTAACACCTGCTCAAAAGTTGGTACCCCGCCGCACAGAACCAGATCTACGATCGGAATTCCCTTCGGAATAGGCATTCCCGCATCTCCAATCAAAAACGTATCTTTATGCCCAAGTGCTGCAATGTATCCCGCAAGTTGAGCGTTTAATATTCCTGCTTTTTTCATACCTGCTTCCGCCCCCTATTTATTCTCGTTGCGCGCCTGCAATGCCATTTTTGCCTGTAAGTTTCTTTGGAACTGATCGATCACGACTGCTAAAATTACTACGATGCCCTTGATGACTTTCTGCCAGAATTCTGATACACCATACATAGTCATACCATCATTGATGACACCAATGATAAATGCACCGATAATAGTACCGCCTGCCGTTCCGATACCTCCAGCCATGGAAGTTCCACCGAGGACCGCTGCAGAGATTGCGTTCATTTCCCATCCTTCACCTGTTGCCGGATGAGAAGCCACCAATTGCGCTGCTGCTATCATACCAACAATCGAAGAGCATAAAGCCGAGAACATATATACCAGTGTTTTATCTCTGTTTACTTTTATACCTGATAATTTTGCTGCTTTTTCATTACCGCCGATTGCCAGGATATGCCATCCAAAAGAAGTATATTTCAGAATAATACCTGCAATAACGGCAATAATGATCAGAAGAATTACACCGACCGGAATACCTGCAATACTTTTTCCAAGAGAATCGAATCCTTGATTGCCCAATGCTTTATTTCCGACAATATTAGAAAATGTCGCACCGCCGGATCTTAAATTTGCAAGACCCCTTGCTATATTCATGGTACCTAATGTTGCAATAAAAGGAACTACATTTAACTTTGTAATAATAACACCATTAATCCACCCAAAGAAAATACCGACACATGCCGTAATAAAAAATACCAGTGGTGCACTAAAGTAAATGGTTACCCCAAACATCGGTAACGGAAGGCCCTGGTTTATCAGACCACCTGCAATCATACCGGCAAGCCCTGCAACTGCACCAACCGATAAATCAATACCACCCGTGATCAGCACATAAGTCATTCCTATACCCATGATTCCATATAATGCAACATGCTTTGCTACTGTCAGTCCTGTATTTACCGTAAAAAAGTTGTTTGTAATAATACTAAATAATATAACTAATATTGCTAAGATAATTAAGGTTCTTCCCTTCAGTAAGGTCATTATAATATCATTGCTGCTTCTTTTTTTTACCTTTTCCATAATTAGTTCTCCTTGTTTGATTCATGACCATGGTGGCCTTTGTATGAAGATAATACCAACGCATCCTCTGATATTTCATCTCTATCAAACTCACCAGTATTAATGCCGATTGAAAGTACAATAATTCTATCTGCTATCGCTACGATTTCTTTTAATTCAGACGAAATCACAATAATAGACAACCCTTTTTCCGCATATTGGTTAATGATATCAAAAACTTCTGTTTTTGCACCGATATCAATTCCTCTGCTGGGCTCATCCAGTAATAGAATCTCAGGTTCCGTCAAGATGCCTTTTCCAATAACGACTTTTTGCTGATTACCACCTGATAAAGAGAGAATAGGAAGTTTTTTATCTGCAACCTTAATCATAATATCTTTTATTTGTCTATCTATACTTTCATTCTCTTTCTTACCGTTTAAAAATCCATAGTTACAGTATTTATGAATACTGGATAAAGAAATGTTTTTTCCGATATCCAATGTCTGTACCAGACCTTCCTTTTGGCGATCCTCCGGAACGAGTGCAAATCCTTTGCTGATTTGTTCAGATATATTATGAATTTCCATTTTCTTTCCGTTTTTGTAAATTTCACCTGTATGCTCTGGTCTTAATCCCATAATGCATTCAAATACTTCCGTACGTCCAGATCCCATAAGCCCGTAAATTCCAAGAATTTCTCCCTTTTTTAAGTCGAAATTCAAATGATTCAGTAAATATCCCCCGCCGCTCTTTGGAAGCGTCAGATCCTTTACTTCTAATACTTTTTCTTGTTTTTTCCAATCAATCTTACGCTCTTTTTTGGGATATGACTTTCCTTCTCCTACCATCTTCTGAACAATCCAGGGAACATCTATATCTTTTACTTCAGCTCTTGCAACATATTTTCCATCTCTTAGAATTGTTACATTATCCCCGATTTTCATAATTTCTTCTAATCTATGAGAAATATAAACAATTGAAATTCCCTGTTCCGTGAATTCCCGCATTAATTTAAATAGCACTTCTACTTCCTGCTGGCTTAGAGAAGAGGTCGGTTCGTCCATAATCAGAATCTTAATATCATCCTGAATAAAGTTTCTTGCAATTTCTATCATTTGCTGTTGTCCGACACGCAGATCTCCGACCATGGTCCCTGCTTCGATCGGATGCTCCAGTTTTTCCAATACCTTTTTAGTCAATTCAATATGTTTCTTGTTATCCAGCTTAGGCCCTTTTGTATATTCCCGTCCCATAAAAATATTCTGATACACATTCAGGTTGGGAAAAAGACTTAACTCCTGATGTATGATGCCAATTCCATGCGCACGCGCTTCTATTGTATTTTTAAAGGTTACTTCCTCATCACCCATATAAAGCTTCCCTGATGAAGGCTGCTCGATGCCTGCAATTATCTTCATAAGAGTAGATTTTCCAGCACCATTCTCACCAATAAGAACATTCACTTTTCCTTTTTCCACATCATAGGAGACATTGTCAAGAGCCTTGGTACCAGGATAGATTTTATCTACTGCTTCTGCATGTAATACTATATTCTTATCCATTTCATCCTCCGCTCTTCTATTTCTGATTCATTACAACTGGCGTAATCAGGATGGTATCCTTATCTTTTACGGTAAAGCATCCTACGAACTCTACTGTCTTACCATTCATTCCTGCTGCCGTATCCGGATTGATTACCGTTTCCATAATGACATTATTAATACTTTGACTTACTGCTGCATATTCTTCCTGATTGGTGTAATCACCAAATTTAATAAAAGACAGGGCATCCCGCACGGAGGATCCTTTTATAACAGATCCTACCTGGATCTTTATCTCTTCACTGCCATTGTAACCATCAAGTGCAATCGTAATAAATCCTGCTTTTTTCTCTGTTTCGACTGCCGTTACCTTCCCGCTGCCCTTCACTGTATAGGTAAGTTCTCCACTGTCTCCCATTGAGTATTTACCATATTTATCTGCTAAAGAATTAAGGTCCCCATTTGCCTCTGTCAGGAATTCCCCTAAATCTACTGCTTTCTCTGTTAATTCCGGAATTGCTTTTGATTCCCAAAAACTTCCTACATCATCACCTGCATTAAATGCAACTTCTCCGGTCAGATTGCCTTCTTCACCCATTTTGACAATTTTAATGCATCCTGTCATTGTCGTGAGTGTCAGTACCAGAATCAACCCCGCTATAATACGCTTTTTCATAGCTTTCTCCTTTTTTGCCATAGATTCTTTTCTCTAATAAAATTATATAATTGCCGCCCCTGTTTATTTATTTTATATTGGTCCCAAGGTCATGTTTTTTTATGCAAACATGACCTTTTGACCCTGGTATTATATTATTTATTCCTGATAGTCAAATGCGTTTAATTTATCTGCATTATCTGCTGTGATTGCTACACAGTCTACGAGTTGTTTCTCATCAAGACCTGTTGTTCCGTTTTTCAGGTAATCATCCGCTTGTGTAACTGCCATACGTGCGATTTCTGCACATTGCTGAAGAGCAGTTGCAAGAATCTTACCTTCTTTAATCTTATCTCTGACATCATCAGAACCATCAACACCTATGATCTGAACATCTTTCAGCCCTGCTGCTTCAATAGCTGCCTGAGCACCCATAGCCATGGTATCATTACCACAGATTACACCTTTGATATCTGGGTTAGATTGCAGAATAGTACCCATCTTATCAAATGCTTCTGTCTGTTCCCAGTTAGCTGATTGCTGGGCAACCATCTCTAAATCCGGATATTGATCAATTACTTCATGGAATGCGGAAGAACGAACACCCGCATTTGTATCAGATTCCTTACCTAAAAGTTCAACATATTTTCCTTCTTCACCCATAGCTTCTACCCATAATTCTGCAACAGCTTTTGCACCCTGGTAATTATTTGCTACGATTTGAGAGATTGCTACGCCTTCTTCGTTAATTTCACGATCGATCAAAAATT
>JAEWWQ010000054.1 GCA_023458855.1 Bacillota bacterium | reverse complement strand
CTCCTAATGTATCTCCTTCCTGAATGGTATGAACCGTCTCCGGATAAAGTATCACGATGGTTTCTCCCACAACTAACCTGTTTGGATTTTTTATTCCGTTTTCAATTATCATTCTATCTGCCGATACCTTATATCTTTCGGCAATTGAATTGATTGTTTCGCCACTTTCAACTACATGGATAATCATACTTTTCCTCTGATTTCTATTTGCCATATTATATGTCTGGCAATCTTAAGAAATTCACAGGCATTCAGCAATAAACCGGCAGACTTCTTCCGGTGGAATCGGTCTCGAGAGCAAATATCCCTGAAGATAATCACATTTTCTTTCTATTAAATACTCTTTTTGTATCTCGTTTTCTACACCCTCTGCAACAATTTCCATATCCATTCCATGGGCAATATCAATAATATGATTCACAAGACTTCGTGAGACCGTATCTTTTCTGATATAGTCAATAAAGGATTTGTCAATCTTCAAAATATGGAATGGAAAATTCTGTATGTAATTTAATGAAGAATAACCGGTTCCAAAATCATCCAGAGATATCCTGATACCTGAATCAACGAGAGGCTGAAACTGTTTTTTCATCAGTTCCAGTGATTCTATTAAGACAGTTTCGGTTATTTCAAGTTCAATATTATGGGGATCGATTCCGGTTGTTTCTATTATTTTCATGACCTTATCACAAAAATCGGATTGCTTTAGCTGATTCGCAGACAAATTTATTGCCATTGTAAAATTCTGATTACTGATACCTTGAAACTTTTTTAAATCATGAAGTGCCTGCTGAATTACCCATAACCCAATCGTATGAATCAACGCCATGTTCTCTGCAACCGGCATGAATTCACCCGGACTTATCATTTTTCCTTCGCTGTTACGCCAACGAATCAATGCTTCAAATCCCTTTATCTTCCCTGTAGTACTATTCATGATTGGTTGATAATAAAGCAGAAATTCTTTTCTGTCCAAAGCTTTTCTTAATCCTTTTTCAAGTATTACCTGCTGCTCTAATTTCTGACTGATTGCACATTCATAGTATTGTACCTCAGATTTTTTATTTCTTTTTGCATAATTCAAAGCAGCATCTGCCCTTATCATCATCTCATTCACATCCACAAAATCCTGCGGATAAATTGCAACGCCTATTGTAGCGGAACTATAAACCGTGTTCAAATCAAGTTCAATACTGCGATGCAGCATCCTGGAAATATCATCTACTGTCCGATAAAGTTCTTCCAGCGTTTCAAATGCATCTAATACTACCACAAATTCATCTGCACCAATTCTATATGCGGTATAGCTTTCCCTTAGTATTGCGGCAACCGTCTGTAATACAAGATCTCCCGATGCATATCCAAGCGTATCATTAATGCTCTTAAAATCATCTAAATCAATAAAAAGCACAGCGAACTGATAATGACCGGATTCTGCCTTCAAAATTACAGTATCCATATCCTCCATAAATTGAAAACGATTCGGCAGTTGTGTCAGCGCATCATGGTGGGATACCCACTCCAGGTGATTTCTGGAGGCTTCCAAATCGCTCACATCATGCAGTATAGAAGTAATACCCTTTACCTGCTCTGAATTTTCATCTAAGATTGGTGACAATGTAACATTATAATAGTGATTTTCGATATTATCAATTTTACGGTTGATCAACTGTTTCTTTTCCAGAACTTCTCGCCCAAGCAAGAGCAGGATCACACCCAACTCAGAATGCTTTATAAGATTTTCTAAAAGTTCATTTCCTACCGTGTCTCTGCTGATTTGAAACAGATCTAAAAAAACTGTATTTGCAGTGACCAGGTAACCGTCCGCATTTACACTGTATATTGCATCTGCCGTATTTTCTATCACTTCTTCGTATTTCGCCTTGCTGGAATCAAGTTCAGAAATCTTCTCACTTATTTCCGTCTTCATTCTGTTAAAGGCATCCGACACATCACCGATTTCATCATTTCCCAATCCTGAAATCTCAATATCGAACCGCCCTTCACTGATGGCAGCGGAAGCATTTGACAGTAATTTTAAGCGTCTGATAATATTCTGATTAAAAATACCTGTCAGAAATGTTCCGAAAAGAATCGAAGCTGCCACGACCATAAAATAAATCCACAGTAATCTGCTTAACGGTGCATAAATCTTTGCTTCCTCTACAACAAGGACCAGCAGCCAGCTGGTACCTCTTATGGCATCATAAACAGCCAGTCTGCGGTTTCCTTTATACAGATACCGGAATTCTCCTGATTTTTTCTCTGGCAGATTGATTTTCATTCCACCATCAATTAATTTATTATAATTTTCACCCACCAGGTCCTGGTCATAGTGAACCAGAATATTCCCGTCAGTATCCATCAAATAGGCATATCCACCATTCCCTAATCTTATTTTTTGTATTTTTTCATAGAAAGTATTTAATAAAATATCCTCACTTAAAACACCTATGATTTCTCCGCTCTTATCCTTTAACGGGATTCCTATCGCAACTGCATACTGTTTACTGGTGAAATCATAATAAACATTGGAAATATTCAATTCTCCTGCGTCCATGACCTCCTGATACCATGGTCTTTTCCGCGGATCGTATCCTTCCTCCGGAGTCCATCCGATTCCGCTTATAAAACTGCCATCATTAAATCCTATGTAAATATCAGAAATGTTCTTATTAGAACAATAGGATTGCAAGAGTTTTCCAGTAATCCGGCTCTTATCAAAATTATTGCGAATGACATCACTGATTACAATAACTGTTTGACTCTGCGTGTCCAGCCAGGCATAAAATTCATAAACATTCCGCGATAATTCCGATTGCAGATAACCGTCTACCTCTTTTTTTATCATTTCTTTACTAAAATAGTAATATATGACCGAGGGAATTGAAATTGACAATATTATTAATCCGATAATCAATAAATTAAGTTTATAACGTAATTTCATCAGACGCACCCCCAGATATCATTTGCATTGTTATTTTTTACAATGAATCATTGGTTCTGGATTTTTCTAACTATTTATTGACATTATATCTTATAATCGGATTTTTATCTACATTAAAAGTTATTCTCATTTATATTGTTCAATCGGTTCCGGTCCTCTGACTACAGTACGAAGAATGCGCAGATTACCATTTTCATCCGCTGAAATTCTCCAGTCAACCATTAGGATCTCTCCATTAATTATTTCAATTCCTGTTATGCCGCGAGTCCTGATAC
>JAEWWQ010000053.1 GCA_023458855.1 Bacillota bacterium | reverse complement strand
CTGCTTTTTTACCGGCTTCTATGCACTGCAACATCCAGGCCATATTCCGTCCAAGCATACGCATGGTCTGGAGTCCTTCTTTATCTTTTCCGATATCCTCCGGTGTGCTGCCGTGTACCATGTTCCAATAATTAGACGATACAATTGGCATATTCCTAATTGTAAAATATTTATTTATCTGATCAAATGTAGCTGTCGTCCCTCCACGTCTGGCACTCACTACACAGGCAGCCGGTTTATATGCCAATTTTTTACTTGCATAGAAGAGTCTATCCATACAGCTGGTAATCATACCTGTTGCAGCCGCATAATGTACCGGTGTTCCAAAAATAAGTCCATCTGCCTGTTCTGCTTTATCGATTAATAGGTTTACGATGTCGTCATTAAATACGCATTTTCCTATCTTTCCACAGGTCCCGCAGCCAATGCAGCCTCTGACAGGTCCTGACCCTAAATGAAATATCTCTGTTTCGATTCCTGAATTTTCCAATTCTTTTCTAACTTCACTTAATGCTGTATAAGTACATCCTTTTTCTTTTGGACTTCCATTTACTAATAATACTTTCATTCATTGTCTCCCTTATTTTAATAATTATTTACCTGTTTTCATAATTTAAATTTTCCGACAACATTATTTAATTCTACTGCAATATCCTGTTGCTCATTTGACATTACTGATACCTCATCAACAACTTTTGACACTTCACTTACTGATTCCATTGTCCTGCTGCTGTTTTCGGCTGTACTTTGGGCAGACTCAGCAATATTCTGGACTGCTGAACTTACTTCTCCCATAATTCTTTCAATATCTTCCGACATAATAGATATTTTACTGGACAACTTTTCAATAGAAGCTGCATCTGTTCCATATTGTCTGGCCACTCCAACAAAATGATTATAATCTGGCGTAACAGTTCCCGTTAGAAATTCCAATAAAGATTTTGACTCTTCTGTCAACTGGTCAAATGCGCCTTGTACTTCCCCTATTGTATGTTGTATTTGATCAACTGCTTTTGAGGTTTCCCCTGCTAATTTACCGATTTCACTCGCAACTACAGCAAACCCTTTTCCTTGTTCTCCAGCTCTCGCCGCTTCAATGGAAGCATTCAAAGAAAGTAAATTAATCTGTTCCGCTATATTGGAAATAACACTGGCTAACGTACCAATAGATTCTACAACCTTAGCATTCTCTATACTCTTACTCAGGCTTTCTTCAAACTGGCCGGAAAGTTTTGTTGCATTTGTAAAGGAATCCTGGCTATTTCCTTCTATTTCAACAGCGCGTACACGGATTTCATCTGCTAATTTCTGGCTCTTTACTGTTTCTTCCGATAATACATTTACAGAAGATGTTACTTCCTCAACAGAAGCATTTACCTCTTCTGTTGCTGCGCTTGAGGACATCATAGCCTCATTTACCTTTGCCATATAATCTTCAATCTGAGCAAACTGATCTAATAGCTTTGTGGAGGAATCATTCAATTTATCACTTGATTCTCGAATAGTTTCAGAATGTTTTGAAATATTTTGTATCACCATTCTATTACTTTGATACATATCATTTAATGAATGCCCCATCTGACCTAATTCATCTTCTGATTTTACTTGCAATGGATCAATTGTAAAATCACCTTCTGCTAATAATCCTGCAAATATTTTTACCTTCTTTAAGCTTTTTGCAATGGTTGTTACTTCAAACAATACTGCCAGTATCGAACAAATTACTGCAAGAATACAGATTCCCATAAGCTTGATCATAAGACTTTCGACTGGCTCATTCAATTCTGACTGAGACATCTCAATAATCAGTTTCCATCCAACACCATCTATCGTATCAAAATATAAATTATACGCAGTCGTTCCTTTCGAATAAGAAGTCGTTCCTTTTTCATTTCCGATAATTGTATTTCCTGCAGCTGCAAGAGAGGTATTTTCATCTTCTGTAATATTTAACTGTGTTTCTGATTTTTTGCTATCCTCGCAGCTCATATAGACACCGGTACCTGTTAACATCATTGCTTTTCCATTCTTTCCGATCTGAATGGATTTAACAATGTCTTGAATAGATGTTAAGTCTATGTCAACCGTAACAACACCGACAAATTTTCCAGCTGTGTCGTAAATTGGCATAGAGCAGGATGACATACTTACCCCCATACTCTCATCATAATAGGGTTCCGTAAATACAGGCTCTGTTTCTCCATTTGCAACATTCTGATAATATTGCTGACTTGGATAATTATACTCTTCTGTTGCATAATCATATGTAACCGTAAAATCTTCCCCGTCTTTATACACATAGGGTCCAACAAATTCTTTTTTCGCATCGTATGCATAAGGCTCAAACCAAATACCACATCCCAATACCAGCGAATTATCATTTGCGATTCTTTTCAGTAATTCTTCATAAGTACTTAATTGCACATAGGAATAAGTAAGTCCTATCACTCTTGACAAATCCATAGAACTTTTTTCCACAATGCTTAACTGTTCTGAGATGCTGCTCATCTGGGAGTCAAGCTCTGCATTCATACGATTTGAAACCTGCTCCTGAATAATACTCTGACTGGATTTTGCACTAATTACTGTTAAAACGCTCATAGAGATAATTACCACCGGTAAGATCACTGCTAACATTTTAACACTTATCTTCTTTTCCTTACTCTTTTTCTTATGTTCTTTCATAATAATCCTTCTTTCGTTCACGCATTATTACTTCTAATAATTTATAATAATTTAATAATATCACACAATTTGCCTAAAAACAATGAATGCAGTATACAAATCATTTATTCAAATTTATTTTTCTATTTGACAATTTTACTGTTATGTTGTATCATAGTAGCGTTCGGAATAATTGTATCGAAGCGTGGCTCAGTTTGGTAGAGCGCTGCGTTCGGGACGCAGAGGTCGTGGGTTCGAATCCCGTCGCTTCGAT
>JAEWWQ010000052.1 GCA_023458855.1 Bacillota bacterium | reverse complement strand
CAATTATCTTGTTAAGAAAGTTGTTTTTAAGATTAGTATTTTACCAATTATAAAGATTATTGCAGCTACCTTTATCCACATTTTTTTTGTATGCTTTATGCTTATTATAAATATTGGATATGGGTTTTATCCGGATTTATATTGGTTACAGATTATATATTATAGTATGTGTCTTTTTATCTTTGTGCTGGCGATCAGTTATGCAACATGTTCCATTGTAGTCTTTTTCAGGGATCTGACACAGATCGTGTCAATCTTTATGCAGGTCGGTATGTGGGCGACTCCTATTATGTGGGATATCAGCAGAATACCGGAACAATATCGCATTATATTCAAATTGAACCCGGTCTATTACGTGGTAAACGGGTATAGAAATGCTTTATTTGAAAAGTCATGGTTCTGGGAAGATTTTTATTCGACCATGTTCTTCTGGATCGTAACGGTTGTGATATTTGCTATAGGAGCATTGGTTTTCAAACGGTTGAAAGTACACTTTGCAGATGTGCTCTGATAAATAGGCTTTGCAGATAAGTGAAAGATATAGGTATAGAAAATGGAACAGGAAAAAAAGATCGCGATTCAGGTGGAACATCTGGACAAGGTATATAAGTTATATGATAAGCCGATGGACCGCTTAAAAGAAGCGCTTGGGTTGACACGTAAGAAAAAGTATGTAGAGCACTATGCGTTACGTGATGTGGATATTACGATTCAGCAGGGAGAATGCCTTGGCATTATCGGAACGAATGGATCCGGTAAATCTACAATTCTGAAAATTATAACAGGGGTACTGAATCCGACAGCAGGTAATGTCACTGTTGAGGGCCGTATTTCGGCTTTGCTGGAATTGGGTGCCGGCTTCAATATGGAGTATACCGGTATCGAAAATATTTACCTGAATGGTACGATGATCGGGTTTTCAAGAGAAGAGATTGATAAGAAGCTGGAAGACATTCTTGACTTTGCAGATATCGGAGAATTTGTGAACCAGCCGGTCAAGACATATTCGAGCGGTATGTTCGTGCGTCTTGCATTTGCAGTAGCGATTAATATAGAACCTGAGATTCTGATTATTGATGAAGCATTATCCGTTGGGGATGTGTTCTTTCAGGCAAAGTGCTATCATAAGTTTGAAGAATTTAAGAAGATGGGCAAGACGATTCTATTCGTAAGCCATGATCTTAGCAGTATCAGCAAATATTGTGACAAGGTCGTATTATTGAATCAGGGAAGAAAGATTGGAGAAGGTACTCCAAAAGAGATGATCGATGCTTACAAACGTGTATTGGTAGGGCAATATGCGGAGAATGATAAAGAGGAAGAAGAGGATAGAAAAGAAAGATTACTGGATGATCCGGCACTGGTGGCAGCAGCAACAAGGGATAAAAATGCAGCCAAAGAAAGCGGAGAAAATCCGAAACTTCTGGAATATGGCAACAAGCAGGCGGAAATCGTAGAATTTTATATTACAGATACCAAGGGGATTCGCTCCACAGCAGTTGTAAAAAACGAAGAATTTCATATTTGCATGCGGGTTCAGTTTCATGATTCCGTGGCAGCACCTATCTTTGCATTTTCCTTCAAAGATGTAAAAGGGACTGAGATTACCGGAACCAATACGATGTTTGAAAAAGCATATCTTGAACCAGCCGTCAAGGGGGACTGTAAGCAGGTTACGTTTACCCAGAAAATGACATTGCAGGGAGGCGAATATCTGCTGTCACTCGGGGTAACAGGATATGAAGGAAGTGATTTTAAGGTATATCACAGATTATACGATGCCATAAATATTACGGTTATCTCAGACAAGAATACAGTCGGTTTCTATGATATGTGTTCCGCAGTTGAAGTGAGATCCGTATAGAAATGCTAAGGCTTGATTCTAGTGCCACAGAGCGGCAGATAGGGGTAAAATGACAGAGCAGATCGGAAAGATTACTTTAGATTATAAACATTATCCGGGAAAAGATTTGTATTGCGATGGAGTGATTGAGGATGAACTCCTTGCAATTGTGGAGAATAAACCGGAAGAAGAATATTCCCGTGTGATTGAGGAAAGAGCAAATTGGCCGATTCTCTATCACTTATCGCCCTTGCGTGAGAATATTGTAGACTGGATTCCGATGGATTCTTCCATGAAGGTATTGGAAGTGGGATCTGGCTGTGGGGCGATTACAGGTGCGCTTGCAAGAAAAGCCGGGACAGTTACCTGTATCGATTTATCGAGAAAGAGAAGCCAGATTAATGCGCATCGTCATAAAGAGTATGATAATGTAACGATACATGTCGGAAATTTTAAGGATATAGAACCGGAACTGCCTGTTGATTATGACTATATATTTTTGATCGGTGTATTTGAATACGGGCAGGGATATATGGGAACAGATACACCATATGAAGATTTTATGGCAATCCTGAAAAAGCATATGGGCATTCATGGAAGAATGGTCATCGCAATAGAAAACAAATTTGGTTTAAAATACTGGGCAGGTTGTAAGGAAGATCACTTCGGAACGTTTTTCAGCGGCATCGAAGATTATCCGGACGGCGGAGGTGCCCGCACATTTACGAGGCGTGGACTGGAGAAGATCCTGCAGGTAAATAATGTGGCGGACTATTCCTTTTATTATCCATATCCGGATTATAAGTTCATGACAACAGTATATTCTGATGCGTATCTGCCGCGGGTAGGGGAATTATCCAATAATCTCCGTAACTTTGACAGAGATCGTATGATGCTTTTTGATGAAAAGAGTGCATTTGACAGCATTATCAGGGAGGGCGTATTTGATGAATACTCGAACTCCTATTTGCTGGTGATCGGGGAACCGCTGGATATCAAATATGCGAAGTTCTCCAATGACAGATCAGAAAAATTTTCTATTCGCACCGATATCTGTCAGGATTCTGCTGGAAACAGAACAGTATACAAGACGCCAATCGGCAAAACGGCAGAGGCTCATATTGAGAATATTGCCGTTGCTTACGGGGAGTTGTGCAAGAAGTTTTCGGGAAGCAGATTCCAGATTAACAGGTGTCAGATGGAAGACGGAAGATTGCAGCTGGAGTATTTAAATGGGAAAACACTGGAAATGCTCTTGGATGAATATCTCGATAAGGGCGATGAAGCAGGATTCCGGGCATTGTTCGGGGAGTTTGCGGAAGGTGTCAGATATCATGAGGATATGGCAGTCAATGATTATGATTTGATCTTTTCCAATATTCTGGTGGATGAAGAAACAAATCAATGGACCATTCTTGATTATGAATGGACATTCCCGGTACAGGTACCGGCGGAGCAGAATATAGCAAGAGCATTATACTGCTATCTGATCGGTGCAGATAAGAGAAGAAAAATTAGTTTTCAATTAATGCGGGAAATGTGTGGCATTGAAGAAAAAGAGATAGATGCATTTGTTACAAAAGAGCTGGAATTTCAAAGATATGTGACTGGACAGAGATTGTCTATGACAGAACTTCGGGATAAGATAGGAAATGCCATCATACCAGTCAAACAGCTTGCATTATGCCATGCCGAAAGCTGGCGCGGCAAAAAAGTTCAGATCTATGAAGACCGCGGAGGCGGTTTCAGCGAGGCTGATTCTTATTTTATTCCGGGAGCTTATGGGGCAGATGATGGTAAAAATGAAGGACATCTGATAGAGACAACGATTTATTGCCCTGAAGATGTTAAGTATCTTCGTATCGATCCGGCAATGGAATCCTGTGTCGTTAAGATTGATACATTGACCGTAAACGGACAGGATGTCTGGAATAAAAAAAAGACATGTCAGATAAACGGTAAAAAAATGGGACATCAGATAATCGTATTTGCTACGGCAGACCCCAATATTACAATCGATCTGTCAGGAGAAGGCAAAGGGGAGAAGGAAATTAAAGTTTTATTTATGCTTGTCCCGATGCCAGCTGCAATGGCAGAAACAATGGAGGCGGGGCTGGTTAAGAAATTTTTAGGCTGAGGAAAACAAAGAATGCTGGATGTGCTGAAAAATGTTATAAAAAAACAATTATATAACAGATGTTATTTTAAATATGCAAAAGAAGTTGCAAGGCAGCAGGATGACTATGCGCAATGGATTCTCGAGAATGAAGCATGGAAAAAGAATTTGTCCGGTTCCTCGCTGCGTGCGGCATTTGTTCCTATGGAGGAATTCAGGGAAGGATTTCAGCTTCCTCCGGAAGATATTACAGTATTTTACCGGAACTGCGGTCAGGTTGATAAGACTGCCGCCAGTGTGATCGGTTCCTATTTTGAGACTCATCCTTATGTACAGATGGCATATGCAGATGAGGATTGTGTGAGTGCAGCAAGGATGCGGCATACGCCTTGGTTCAAACCACAATGGTCGCCGGACACAGCAGCTTCGTTCGCTTATTATGGTAATTTATTTGCCATTCGTACTAAGTTTCTAAGTCGGTTTCTTGTATATCCATTTGCAGAGGGTGATAAGAATGCTTATTTTCTGTTTTTGCAGGCAGGCAGGTCAATGGGAGTGATTGCGTCTAATGAGGCGGAAAAACCGATTGCAGTGATAGATGTTGTATTGTTTCACAAATACGCGGAAAAAAATCCGGTTCTTTCTGATGAGGATGCCGCATTCAGTGACAGTATCTATGAAGAAACGGAATATCCGGATATTGAATTTGAGAGCCTGTTGGAGAATCCTTCTGCAGCTTCTGTGCTTGCCGCACCGGAATCGCCGAAGGATAAGAGCATATCGATTATTATTCCCTCCAAAGATCAGCCGGATATACTGGAGAAGTGCGTATCATCAATTCGTAACAGAACAGAAGAGCCAGGCAGCCGGGCAGAGATCATCATAGTCGATAATGGAAGTACGGCACATAACCGTTTGAAAATAGAGGCATTATCCAGGAAGTATGAATTGTCATATTATTATAAGCCGATGGCGTTCAATTTCTCTTTTATGTGTAATATAGGTGCTGCAAGGGCTACCGGAAAGTATCTGCTCTTTTTGAATGACGATATGGAGGTAATCCAGACTGACTGGCTGGATCGGATGCTGCAGTCAGCACAGCTGCCACACGTAGGTGCAGTTGGTGCAAAGTTATTATATCCGGATTCCGATCTGATCCAACAAGTCGGTGTTACGAATCTGGAGATTGGACCGGCCCATAAACTTTTAAAATTGCATGATGAAAAAGTTTATTATCATGGTCAGAACCGCCATGTGTATGATATGATAGGCGTGACAGCTGCCTGCCTTATGATAGAGCGGGATAAATTTGGCAAAGTGCAGGGATTCAGTGAGGCGCTTGCTGTTGCCTATAATGATGTTGATCTTTGCTTTTCCTTATATGAAGCGGGTTATTATAATGTACAGAGGAACGATGTGGTATTATATCATCATGAATCACTGAGCCGTGGAGACGACCTGTTATCGGAGGAGAAGAAAGAACGTCTGTTAAGAGAAAAGCAGGTGCTTTATCAGAGACATCCTGCCTTAAAGGGAAAGGATCCTTTTTACAGTGAACATCTTGCGGGAATGAAGCATATGTATCTTTGTGATTACCAATTTGAGTATGAGAGGGAAGATTATTATGTGGAGGTACAGGAATGGACAGGCGGAGAGCCGCTGGAGTGGGAGAACAATTGTCTGACCGTTACGATTGAGACAGCAAAACTGCAGGATAAGCAGGAATATGGAGAAATTCCCCGCGCTTATCATGTGGAAGGCTGGTCTTACGTGCTGAATATGGATAACTGTCAGTATGACCGGCAATTATTACTGGTAGGAGACAATGGACGGATTTATGCCATGAAAGTGGTAAGCAGGTATCGAAGAGACGTAAAAAGAATCTTATCGGAACAGATAAATGTGGATCTTGCAGGGTTTGTATGCAGGATACCGCGGGGTGAGGTCATGCAGGGCACTTATGTGCTTGCAATGCTTGCAAAGGATAAGTGTTCAAAACAGCAATTATATAAAAAAACGACTATGCAGTTAGTGATAGAAGATTAAAAGGTGGCAAAATGGAACAGAAGTTAACGGAAAAAGAACTGGAAGATCTTGTGAGTTATTATAAAGATGCCTACGAGAAGGAAAAGCAGAAGGTGAATACCTATGCAGGGAAACTTGCAGATGCAGAAAGTAAAGCAGAAGATCTCGCATTTAAGTTAAAACGTATCAAGAATAATCCATTTTGGAAAGCAACAAAACCATTCCGGGTAGTGATTCATTTTTTGATCAGGACAAAGGATCGGATCGTGAGACTCGGAAACCCTGCGGGAATTGCCCGTAAGATAAAGAGCAAAAGTATCGAAAGAAGAGCAATGAAGCAGCACGGAAAGGCCAGCTTTCCTACTGAGGCTGTAAGGAAAGAGCAAAGTAACACTGTATTTTCAAAGAAAATTAGGATAAGCATACTGGTTCCTCTTTATAATACGCCAAAGCAATTCTTAACAGAGATGATAGATTCTGTTGTATACCAGACGTATCAGAACTGGGAATTATGTCTGGCAGATGGTTCCGACGCGGAGCACGCTTATGTAGAAGAGATCTGTAAGCAATATAGCCTTAAGGACAGCAGGATCATATATCAGAGACTTAAGAAAAATGAAGGCATCTCAGGAAATACCAATGCGTGTTATAAAATGGCAACAGGAGAATATATCGGTCTTTTTGATCATGATGATATCCTGCATCCTTGTGCATTGTATGAATACATGAAGGTGATCTGTGAGCAGGATGCAGATTATATTTATTGCGATGAAGCTACCTTTAAAAATGGAGATATCGACCATATGATTACCTTGCATTTTAAGCCGGATTATGCCATCGATACTCTGAGAGC
>JAEWWQ010000051.1 GCA_023458855.1 Bacillota bacterium | reverse complement strand
GCTCATATGCACACCCCCTTATTGCTCTTTCTCTGCATTTTTCTTTTTCTTTCCGTTGAACTGAAAGAGAAGTTCCATCGTTGCAATAATAATAAATACAGCAGTAATCGTATCTACAATTGATTTTGGTACACCAGTACTCTGCTGCATGCCCATGGCTCCCGATTTTAGAATTGCCAGGAAAAATGCCATAAATGGAGCAAATACTACATCACTCTTTACGATCAGGGCCGCCAGCATACCATTGGAGCCTAATCCTGCCGCGAAGTTATTCAGGAAGTAGCCATGTACGCCCAGTACTTCAATGCATCCTGCCATACCACCAAGTGCCCCGCTTAGCATCATCGTTTTTATAAAAACACTTTTCGGATTGATTCCTGCATATTCTGCATGACCAGGGTTAGTCCCAACTGTACGTATCTTATAACCAAAAGTGCTTTTCTTTAACATCCAGATGATTCCTATTACTGTGATAATTGCTACAAATAAGCCAAGATTTGCACTGCTTGGTTTCATGAACTGATATAAATTAACGGTTACCGGAAGAGATTGCGCGTTCGCTACCCCTGCACTCATCGGACCACTCACCAGATAAGAGGTAATATACAACGCTACACTGTTCATTAAAATAGTTACACACACTTCACTCACATCATAATACACTTTTAATGCTGCCGGAATATAGGCCCAGGCTGCTGCCACCACCATAGCTCCGATAAAGCAGGCAATCAGTAAGATTGGTTTTGGAAGAAATGTCCAGTTAATTCCAATATAGGCAGCCGTAATCCCGCCTAAGAACACTTCACCTTCAACGCCAACATTAAAGGCACCTGCCTGTGCTGCAATTGCAAATGCTGTAGCAGTCAGTAATAATGGGGTAAAACTGGCTAACGTAGTACCAAATTTTAATTTTCCGGCAAAGGCTCCCCGAAAAAGAGCTGCGTATGAATCAATTGGATTTTCTTCAATCATAAGAATGAACAGTGCACCGATTACTAATGCCAGCAGCATCGTTAACACTATTTTTCTAAGACTTTTCAACGTATTGTTCATAGTGCCTTAACCTCCTCTTCCGAGCTTTCACCACCCATCATTAGTAGTCCGAGAGTTTCTTCATTTGCCTCTGCTGCGCTCATGCTTCCTGTTATTTTTCCTTCATACATAACTACAATGCGGTCAGATAATGACAAGATTTCTTCTAAATCAGCAGATACCAGTAATACTCCAAGTCCTTTTTCCTTGACATCCTGCAGAATACTTCTGATTGATTCAATTGCTCCGATATCGACACCTCTGGTAGGCTGTGACGCAACTAATAGTTTCCCGCCTATGGATACTTCACGGGCAACAACTACCTTTTGTGCATTTCCCCCTGACAGAGATTGTGTAGAAATCCTGGGATCCCTTGGTCTGATGTCAAATTTTTCTGCCTGCTCATTGGCATACTCTGATGACTTCTTTTTATCCAGAACCAGCCCTTTTTTAAATAAAGAATCCAGTTGCACTGCAATCATATTCTCTTCTATTGACAGATTGCGATTCAGTCCCCGTGTATTTCTATCCTCCGGAATATGTGCCAGACCGCTCTCTCTCACTTTTTTAGGGCTATAATTTGTAATGTCCACGCCATCCAGCACTACTTTTCCTTTTTCAACTTTCCTAAGTCCTGTAATTGCCTCAATAAATTCGCTTTGTCCATTGCCGTCAATTCCTGCGATTCCAACAATTTCTCCTGCCTTTACTTCCAGGGATACCCCTCTGATCTTAGAGATTTCCTTTTCTCCAGACGTCCACACATCTTCGGCTTTCAGAATCGTCTTTCCCGGATTTGCCTTTTTCTTTTCGATGTTTAAGAATACTTCCCGTCCAATCATCATTTTGGCCAGTTCCGACGGTGATGTGTCTTTCTTGGCAACCGTTCCGATATATTGCCCTTGTCTCATGACACTGATGCGGTCAGATATTTCCATAACTTCATTTAATTTATGTGAGATAAAAACGATAGACTTTCCATCTTTTTTAAGATTTTCTAAAATTGCAAATAATCTTTTTGTTTCCTGTGGTGTCAGAACTGCCGTAGGCTCATCCAGAATAATTGTATTTGCACCGCGTGTCAGGGTCTTTATGATCTCAACCCTCTGTGCCTCACCTACTGATATCTGATTGATCTTTTTATGTAATTGGATATCCATGCCATACTGGTCAATATACTGCTGAACCATTTTTTTGGCACTTTCGAAATCAATTTTTAATCCCTTTTTAGGTTCAAAACCAAGAATTATATTTTCCAATACTGTAAGCTGGCTTACCAGCATGAATTCCTGGTGTACCATTCCGATTCCTTTTTCGATTGCGACTTTGGGAATTATTTGTTTTACAGATCCTCCGTCAATTATGATTTCGCCGCCATCATATGGATACATACCATATAGCAATTTCATCATAGTTGATTTTCCTGCACCGTTTTCGCCTATCAGTGAATGGATTTCTCCTTCTCTTAATGTGAAGTTTCCATCTTTCACTGCCTGTACCGTACCAAACGTCTTTACAATATGTTTCATTTCCACAACATATTCTCTCAAGCAATCACCTTCTCCCATGTATCGTAAAAACAAGACCTGGGAACTTAGATATATAACGAATCCCAAGCCCTGCTTTTATAAACATTTCTTGTATCTGTATTATTTATTCGTTCCAAATCCTTCGTAGTTCTCTACAACGATTTCTCCGGAAATGATCTTATCCTGCAATTCGTTAATTTTATCAACGATTTCCTCTGGGAATTTATCACCTAAGGCTTCTTTCATTACACTGAAGTCAGTTAAGCTTACACCGCCATCTGCTACTGTCAGATAAGAAGTCGTGTTTCCCTGGAATGTACCTTCTACAACAGATTGGATTGCCAGGTAACAGGCTCTGTCAACTCTCTTCATCATGGAAGTCAGTACATGACCCGGCTGATCATTGTCTTGATTCAGATCAACGCCGATTGCATATTTTCCAGCTTCTTTTGCACCTTCCAGGATACCTGTTCCTGTTCCGGAAGCTACATTCATTACGATATCTGCCCCCTGATCATATTGTGCAAGTGTCAGTTCCTTTCCTTTCAGAGGATCGTTCCAGGTTCCTGCAAAAGATTGTAATACAGTAATATCAGGATTTATGTACTTTGCACCTTGCTCATATCCGATATAAAAATCATGTAAGACCGGAATATCCATTCCGCCAACCCAGCCGATTACTGCGTCATCATTAACACCTTCAATATCTGAATATGTCGTAAATAATGCTGCTGCCGCACCTGCAAGGAAAGAACCCTGGTTCTGGGCAAAACTGATGGATACAATGTTATCCCCTTCAACGGTTGTATCAATAACTGCAAATTTCGTATCCGGATAATCAGCGCAATGCTCTTTCATATATTCTTCAAAGTTAGAAGAAGAACAAATTACTAAATCATATCCTTCTTCACAAACTGCCAGGAAGTTTGCTTCCCACTCTTCTGCACTTGTACCCTCGAGATTTTTAACTTCTACGCCAAAATCTTTTGCTGCCAGCTGTGCTCCTGCATCACAGGAATCGTTGTAGGATTTGTCTCCTAAGTTACCGGAATATACAACTGCTACTCTGATATCCGATTTTGCTGCCGACGCCGTTGTTTCTGTTGTTGCTTCCTCTGTTGCCGCTTCGGTGCTTGTCTCTGCTGCTTCTGTTTCAGCCGTCTTACTTGTTGCTTCCGTATTGCCCTCTGCCTTGTTTGTACAGCCCATTAAGCTCATACACATTACTGCCGCTACAATAACACTTACTAACTTTCTTCTCATAACTCTACCTCTCGCTTTCCTTTTTTTGTTTATTTCAAAAAACGGTGCCCCTGATCCGTATGCTCAAATCTACTTCAAACCCAGAGGTAAAACGTTTTTCCAAATACTTAAAAATTATTCCCTAAAAGCATTCAGGCTCCTAGGGAATCTCCGTTGATTTATATTACGATATTAACTCCAACCTTTTATTTTGTCAATATTGTATTTTATTTTTTTTAAAATTCATTTTTTTTGTGCAAAGTACACTATAACGTATCTTTTGTTTTTTATCCTGCATTTGCAGTAATATCTTTGCTCCATTCTTCCATATAAATTACACATTTTAATCCTTTATTTGTCTTCCTTCATGATCCATATGATAATCATCCCGTATGATCAATTCTGAAACAGGCACAACGGCAAACCCCTGCTCCTTCAATCCGGTAATGAGCGAATCCAGTGCATCTGCCGTATACTCTGCTCCATTATGGCATAAAATGATAGAGCCATTCCCTAAGTGCTTATGGTCGCACACCGTATGTATGATTGAATCCACACCATAATTTTTCCAGTCGAGTGAATCCACATCCGTTACAAAAATAAGACTATATTTTCCACACGATATTAATATTATCTTTTTTTATTTTAATGTTATCAATATAACTTTTTGCAACCGTCTTCTTACCTTCCATATTGAGTTTCGCAAAATCAATTTTTTCTACTTGAATTATATGTCCGGAACCAGATAATTTTTGCAGAATCTGATTCCGGCGGTTTGTAAGACATTCTATTTCTTCGTTAATGTATTGTATGGTCATTGCAGCCGCTTCTCCTGTACTGATACAGGTTACAAGATTTTTAATTTTTTCTTCTATCAGGTGCAGTTCGATTTTCTCATGATTACCAATCACCGCGACCTCTTCCATCGGCTCATTCATGCAGTTGCTCAAAAGCTTGGTTAATTCTGTCTCTACACACTCTTCAATCTGGTCCAGCCCAATCTTCGGAATATAACTGCAGTTATGGTCAATACGGCCGGTGCACATCAGGTATCTTTTTTTTCTATCCTTACCATCTGGCAATATCCGCATGCTCCGATTGCAATAGCCACACTTTAATAGTCCTGAAAGCCAGGAATGCTTTCCTTTTCCTTTGTTTCCGATTTGTTGATTTGCATCAAGCTTTTTCTGGCATGCCAGCCAGATATCTGCATCAACATGACCGATCCAATTGGCAATTACTAAAGTAGTCTCACTTACCTGCTTCCTTTGTCTTGTGGATGCACACCTCTTTCCAATAAGCATGCACGCATACTCACCGGTAAACTCTTCCGGTTTATTTGTTATATTCACACCCTGCATTTTATAATAGGTATAGATATCAGCATCTGCTTTTACATATACTGGATTCCTAAGCATTCTGGCAAGCGTTACATTATTCCAGGTTCCTCTCTTTGCTCCTGCTATACCTCTCTCATTCAGATCTTTTGAGAGTTCTCCTAAGGATTCTGCCATGCCACGTGCATACTTTTCGTAATTACCAATGACAATTTTCATATTTTCGTTTGCTTCTAAAGTTGGTATCCCACGTTCTGTTTTATCTTTGAGTATTCTGCCCACTGCAAATCCATACGGTGCGGGTCCTCCTGTCCACCTTCCTAATTTTGCTCTTTGGTAATAATTATCTGTAACTCTTTCGGATATCGTCTCTCTTTCCAGTTGCGCAAACACCATAAGAATAAAAAGCATTGCTTTTCCAATTGGAGTCGAAGTATCGAACTTTTCATTAACTGATACAAATTCTACTCCGTTTCTTGCAAGCATCTCCCATATATTGGCAAAATCCAGCAAAGAACGGCTAAAACGATCAATTTTGTATACAATAATCCTATGAATGACCCCACTTTCAGCATCCGCTATCATTCTCTTAAAATCCGGTCTTTTTGTATTTTTTCCACTATAACCTTTGTCCTGATACTCTCTGTACTCTCCTTCCTTTGATTCTTTTCTTGCAAATTCAAGCTGTGTTTCAATGGATATACTATCCTTCTTGTCTATTGACTGCCGGGCATATAGCGCGTCCATCCGCATCCCCTCTTTGCTCTTTCTTGTCCGGTTCTTTCTTCAGAAGATTCTTTTGTAGGTTTACATAAGTACGTTGAATCTTGATTTTCCGCTCGTTCATGTCTTTATAGATAGGTATTGTATTTTTTACTTCCATACTGATCCTTTTGTTTTTTATAATTATATGTGCCACTCACAATTTTATTGTAACTATTTAGGCTCTGTATAAGTAAGGGCTCTTTCGCTGTCTGACAGACCGGCAGTTGTTGGATCCGTAATTACACCCAGCGCAGCTAACAGATTAATTATTATCGATATGAAATTCATGATATCATTTTCTGATATTCTTGGTACTACCTCGAATAGACCAAGCAATTGATATACAAATGCCAATACCAAAGGAATAAATGTCAACAGAAATGTTTTGTTTTTAAATCTTACTAACCAGTTAATTTTCATACGGATACCTCTTTCTACCTAAAAAATAGGATTTGATTATGAATATTGTAAGTTATTTTATAAATATTCTTTCAAACACAAAAAATACCCTAAGGGTAGATTTTTGTATCTAACCTTAAGGTATTTTTGTTGATAAAATAGAGAACCATACCGCTTGCAAGTCTAAGATTTACTTTTAAATAAATTAATGAGGGAAAGCAATATGACAGAACCGATTACCGCTACAAAAAGACTCCAAATATTAAAACCGGTAATTCCATATCCGCCAATCATGTTAAATGCCAGTCCTCCGATAAAAGAACCTATAATGCCGACAATAATATTTTTGAAGGCTCCCATTTCCTCATTGTTCTTAGTTATCATACTACCCAGCCATCCTGCTAAACCTCCGATGATAATCCAACCTATTATACTCATTGCTTTATCTCCTTTTGCATAAATAATTTTTATTTTTCATAGTTTATGCAAATTTCATAAATTTATCAAAAAGATTCTTAATTCTACCCAAACAGGATATTATTAAGTACACCTTCCAGATATTCCTGTCTTCCCGAAGAAGGAAGTTCCGGTTTTCCCAATTTAGCTGCATACTCTGCTAATTCTTCCAGGGAAGTTTCCTCCTGTCTGATCTTTTTTCCGATACCGCTTTCAAAGCTTGCGTATTTCTCTTTCACAAACGTATCAATACGTCCATCCTCTATTATCTCTGCTGCCTTGATCAGTCCTAATGCAAAGGTATCCATTCCCAGAATATAGGCGTCGAACATATCCTCATACGTATAGCTCGGTCTTCGTGTTTTCGAGTCAAAATTGAAGCCGCCGCTGATTCCGCCTGCCTTTAGCACCTCATACATACATAATGTTGCTTCGTACACATTGGACGGGAACTGGTCCGTATCCCAGCCAAGCAGATAATCTCCCTGATTGGCATCTATACTTCCAAGCATTCCGTTGATTGCACTGATACGCAATTCGTGCTGAAAAGTATGTCCTGCCAGGGTCGCATGGTTTGCCTCAATATTCATCTTAAAATCTTTGTCTAAGCCATATTGACGTAGAAAACCGATTGCTGTAGCTGCATCGAAATCATACTGATGTTTCATTGGCTCCTTCGGTTTCGGTTCAATATAGAAATCTCCTGTAAATCCTATTTTTCTTCCGTATTCTACCGCCATCTTCATCAGTTTTGCAATGTTTTCGATTTCAAACCTGACATCCGTATTTAATAATGTCTCGTATCCTTCTCTTCCGCCCCAGAATACGTATCCCTTTCCGCCAAGCTTCACCGTACAGTCAAGTGCTTTTTTCACCTGTGCTGCCGCAAAACAAAATACATCGGCTGAACTTGTGCTTCCAGCTCCATTCATATAGCGTGGATTGGAAAACATATTGGCAGTTCCCCAGAGAAGCTTAATACCTGTTTCATCCATTTTCTCTTTTATATAATCCGTAATCTCATCCAGTCTGCGATTTGTTTCTTCTATCGTATCTGCTTCCGGCACAATGTCAGTATCATGAAAGCAGAAGTAGGAAATACCGAGCTTTTGCATAAACTCAAATCCTGCATCCACCTTTGCTTTTGCATGCTCCATAGTTCCCGCTGCGGCACCAAAGCTTTTATCCGCAGTTCCGACTCCGAACATATCTGCTCCCGCAGCACACATATTATGCCACCATGCCATGGAAAAAGGAAGATGCTCCTTCATCGTCTTTCCCATAATAATTCTATCAGGATCATAATACTTAAATGCATAAGAGTTTTTGCTTTTTACTCCTTCATAGGAAACTACCGGTAAATTTTTAAAAATTTCACTCATCTTAATTCCTCCTTATATACAAAATTTTCAGAAAGCTCATCCACTTCTTGCTACTATTGTATTGAAAATTTTTCCATTTTGCAATAAAAAACTGCTTCTTTATAGGGTAACCAAAAGAAATCTTATTTATTATAGTCTATACTCAACAACATCGCTTATTTTTTTTCTCGGTCGCTTATCTGGTTCTTCATCCGGATAACCAATTGCTACTGCGGCGACTAATTGTTTGTCTGTGCCGAGCCATTCGCATAACTCCTGGTATGCGAAAAAAGTATTACAGATCCACAAGGTCCCAAGTCCCATATTTTCTGCCATTAACAGCATGTTTTCAATGGCCGCACCAATAGACTGCGTATTTACGATTTCAGCTATTCTTTCTTCACCTGAAATATTCTCAAAAGGGGAACCCCCTTCTTCATCCAGCACAAGAACAGTAATAGGTGCCTGCTGCATGATATGTAATGTATTTTGCGCATCTGATAGGCCGTTCTTACTCTTTGGCAATAATACCTTCCCGCTCTTTTCCCTGTCAATTCCCTTCTGCATGACAGTAATCATTTGTTGTTTCTGACTCCCTCCAACGACAACAAAATGCCAGGGCTGTTTGTTTTTTCCAGACGGAGCCAGAGTTCCCGCTTTTATCACTTCATTTATTGTTTCGATGGAAACCATGTCTTCTTTAAATTTACGAATACTTCTTCTATCTTCGATTACCTTCATGCTCATAAATCTCTTTTCCCTTCCTCATAGCAGTTTTCCCGATAATGCTTATTCTTAAATTCTTTTATAATCATCATAATAGCGACTACTCCTGCCGTAAAATCCGCAATCGGTCCGGCATACAGTATCCCATCAATTCCAATCAGCAATGGCAGAATCAGAATCAATGGTAATAAGAAGAGAATCTGCCTGGTGAAAGATAAGAAAATACCTTTCTTTGGTTTTCCGATTGCTGTAAAAAAATTAGAAGAAATCGGCTGTAAAAAGTTTAAGAATGTAAAGAGCAGGAATATTCTAAAATAACTTACTGCAAATCGATAGTAGCCCTCAGATCCATCTCCGAACACAGATATGATCTGACGCGGAAAAATCTGAAACATCAAAAATGCAATCAGTGCTAATCCAAAACCATAAGAAATCGCACGTATATATGCACTTTTAACGCGTACAAATTTCTGTGCTCCGTAGTTATAGCTGACAATTGGCTGTAATCCCTGGGACAACCCGATAATAAACGAAAAAAATACCTGATTGACCTTCGTAATGATTCCTACACTGGCTAACGGAATAGCCTGCCCATAAGACGACAATGCTCCATAATAGGTCAGTGATTTGTTCATCACTATCTGTACTACCATCATTGCAAGCTGATTGCTGCAGGGTGCTGCTCCAAGCGATACGATACGCCCGCAATATTTTCTTTGAATTACTAAATGTTCTTTTTTTATTGTAGCCGTCTTATAATTGCGTAAGTAATAAAGTGCCATTGTACCCGATATTATCTGACCTATGATCGTTGCAATAGCAGCTCCTGCCATTCCCATATGGAAGCCAAAAACAAAAAGTGCATCCAGAATGGTATTAATAACTGCCCCTGTAAGATTGCAGACCATGGTAAATTTGGGACTTCCGTCCGCACGTATCAGATGCCCTCCTCCTGTTGCGAGAATCAAAAACGGAAATCCAATAGAGGTAATGCGGGTGTAAGTCTTTGCATATCCAAGAACATCCGCAGGTGCTCCGAAAAAAATCAGCATCGGAGTTAAGAAAATCTGCGTAATGAGACATAAAATCACACCACATCCAAACAACATGACTGCTGCATTTCCAATATAATAAACTGCCTCTTCCCGTTCCCCTTTCCCCATCGCAAGATTGAATGTTGAAGCACCCCCAATTCCAAACAATAGAGCGATAGATACGCAGGAAATAGAAAGCGGAAATGCGATATTCGTCGCCGCATTGCCCAGTTCTCCGATACTTCTTCCTATAAAGAACTGATCTACAATGTTGTACAGGGCACTTACTAACATTGCAATGATACTTGGCACTGCAAAACTCTTTAACAATTTGCTTATTGGTTCTGTTCCTAATGGGTTTACTTTTATTTTTTCGTTCATAATGCTCCTCATTTCTTATTTCACACTTCCAAACATGCCGCTACACTTTTGATAAAAGCTCCTCATTTACATTTGCTGCCATACGCATTAATAATTCATAAATAATATCCTGTTTTTCTTTTTCCATATGCCTCATTAATATATTATTCCAACTATCCAGTGCTGCTTTTATTGGCTTCTGGACTTCACGTCCCTTTTCCGTAAGATAGATTCTGTTACATCGTAAATCCCGTTCATCTTTGCTTTTTGTAACAAAACCTTTCTCAATAAGAGACTGTATCACTCTGGTAACTGCCGACTTATCCAGATACAGATGCGAGGACAACTCTTCCTGCGTAATACCATTATTTTGATTCAGCGCAATCAGAATGGGATATTCTGCAGATGTAACATCATAATTTTTTAATTCCTGACCCAAATAAATCTGACTCTTTCTATATAGCATTGAAATCAATCTTCCCAGACGCTTTTCCATAATATTTCCCTTTCTCATAAAGATTCAAAAGATTATGCCAGAACTTGGATTCGTGCAAACTAACGAACTCAAATATATAAACAAGCTTTTGACACTTGAATCCTATAAAGCAAAAAAATAGTTGACATTGCAACCATTTAAGTGTAGTTTTTTTTAGTTGCAATGTCAACTATTTATTTTTCATATTTTACGTGTATGATGTATTGACTCTACATCAGTTCCATTTTTCTTGGAATGGGCGACTCCAAAAATCCTTTGTAATTTATAAATATTGGTTAAACTCTACCTTTTCTTTATTTGGCCCCAAGATTGTAAAATACTTAACTCCATTGTCCCAGAACGGTAAAAACTGGGGTTCTGCATCCAATAGTGTAAACTGATTATCTTTTGCATAAGAATAAGCCTCTTGAATATCCAAAACATTCAATGCAATATGATCAATTGCACCAGATTTCATTGCTGCTTCTTTATTTTCATAGGTTTCTATCACAATATCTTTTAATCTCAGGAACGCCACTTTCTCATCAGACTTTTCAATTACAGCCTCATACACAACTTCAAAACCAATCTTCTGATAAAATGACTTTGTGACCTCAATGTCATCTGTCGGAATCCCAATATGCTGTAATCCCGTTATATTGTTTTTTAAATCCATACGCTTCCTCCTTAATATCCCAAATACATAATATGTTTTTCTATATCCGATTGTATCATCTTTCATCTAAAAAGGAAACCAGTATTACCAGTACAACAGCCCTTATGTCAGATACTTTTTTATGATTCAATCACAAATCCGCTATCACTTCATATAGTGTAGAAGAGGGGGGAAAATATATGTCCGAAAGAGCAGAAATTGGAATTTTCGGCGGCGATCGGCGCCAGGTATATATAGCAAAAGCATTTCTTGATCTTGGATACCATATTTATACTTACAGAATGGCTGCTTCTATACAAGATAAGAATTGTACTGAACTATATTCACTAAATGAATTATTTCATGTATGCAACCTTCTCATTGGTCCAATTCCCTTGACGAATCAGGTTGAACTTACCGCCTCTAAGCTGGCTGATCTATTAACAAAAGAGCACTTCCTTATCGGAGGCGTAATACCCTCCGACTTAACTGAGATCTGTAACAATAAAGGCATCCGTTATTATGATCTTATGAAAAATGAAAAAATAGCAATATTGAACAGCATTGCTACTGCTGAAGGCACCATCATGGAAGCAATACAAAACAGCGAGATAAACCTCCATGGAAGCAACTGCCTTGTTCTCGGCTATGGCCGGTGTGCTAAGGTCCTTGCACAGAAATTAGCAGAAATGCATGCAAAAGTCACAGTAGCTGCCAGGTCTGAAGAGGCACTGGCTTTTGCAGAGGCTTCGGGCCTTCAGAATATTAATTTATCAGATATAAAGATCTTTCTGCCAACATATGACTTTATATTTAATACTATTCCAGCGCTTATATTGGATAAGGGATATCTCGAGCTTGTAAAGCAGAATGTGACTATAATCGATATCGCATCTGCCCCGGGAGGCATAGATCATGAATATGCACTTCATAAGAATCTGAAAGCAAAGCTGTGTCTTGGACTGCCCGGAAAGGTTGCGCCTAAGACTTCCGCTGATATTTTAGTAAAAGAAATCATCACTTTAATGAAAGAAGGAATAAGATGACTATTCAGGGAAAAAACGTAGGCATTGCCCTGACCGGATCGTTTTGTACATTTAATAAGGTTTTTCCACAA
>JAEWWQ010000050.1 GCA_023458855.1 Bacillota bacterium | reverse complement strand
CTCCAGATTCCTGGAGGCGGTTATTTTAAGCTGTGAAGCAGTCATCGGCTATTCTAAGAGGTACGCGATTCTGGCGGAGGAAATGGCAGAAAAGACTTCGGATGTGAAGCGGAAAAAGGAATTGCTGCAAATATCTGAGAATTGTAAAAGAGTACCGGAAAATGGTGCCGCAAGTTTCTATGAGGCATGCCAGGCATTTTGGTTCGTGCAGCAATTATTACAGATAGAATCAAGCGGGCACTCGATATCACCGGGACGCTTCGACCAATATATGTATCCTTATTATCAAAAAGATCTGGAAACAGGAGTACTGTCAAGAGAACAGGCACAAGAGCTCATTGATTGTATCTGGGTAAAACTAAATGATCTGAATAAATGCAGGGATGCTGTCAGTGCGGAAGGCTTTGCGGGATATTCCTTATTTCAGAACCTGATTGTCGGAGGACAGAATAAAGAAGGCCTGGATGCAACGAACGATTTATCTTTTATGTGTATCAGTGCATCAAAACATGTATTTTTACCGCAGCCTTCTCTATCTATTCGCGTATGGAACGGTTCTCCGCATGCTTTGCTGGTGAAAGCGGCAGAACTGACCAGAACAGGGATAGGGCTTCCGGCTTATTACAATGATGAAGTCATAATCCCATCTTTATTGAATCGAGGTCTTACTTTAGAGGATGCGAGGGATTACGATATTATCGGTTGTGTGGAACCGCAAAAGGCCGGAAAAACAGATGGATGGCATGATGCAGCCTTCTTCAATATGTGCAGACCGCTTGAATTGGTCTTTTCTAACGGCAAAGATAAGGGAAAACAGATCAGTATTCAGACAGGGCGTGTGGAAGAGATGCAGACCTTTGAAGAATTTTACAACGCTTATAAAGAGCAGATGAAATATCAGATTTCTTTATTGGTGAATGCAGATAATGCAATTGATGTGGCACATTCGGAATTGTGTCCATTACCGTTTGAGTCCTGCCTGGTAGAGGATTGTATTAAAAGAGGAAAATCATTGCAGGAAGGCGGAGCAGTTTATAACTTTACGGGTCCACAGGGATTTGGCATTGCCAATATGGCGGATGCCCTGTATGCAATTAAGACTTTGATTTTTGATGAGAAGAAAATATCCATGTCAGAATTAAAAAGAGCACTTTTGATGAATTATGGAAAAGGATTTGACGAGACAAGTACTGCTGAACTGGCAATAGAAGTAATTCATGAGATGTCGGCGAAGGGTAAGCAGGTACGGGAAACAGAAATTGCCGCTATCGTGAAGTCGATCGTCAATATGGAAATACCGGCAGAAGAGAAAAACAGATATGAGGACATTCTGCAACAGATTTTAGAACTTCCGAAATATGGAAATGATTTGGATGGAGTGGATATTTTAGCCAGAGATGTGGCATATATCTACACAAAACCGATGGAGACTTATAAAAATCCGCGGGGCGGTATCTACCAGGCCGGGCTGTATCCTGTATCGGCAAATGTTCCGCTTGGTGCGCAGACGGGTGCCACACCGGACGGACGTCTGGCACATACACCGATAGCTGATGGGGTATCACCAACGGCGGGGAGAGATGTGAACGGACCAACAGCGGCTGCTAATTCGGTTGCTAAGTTGGATCACGGAATAGCTTCCAATGGAACACTATTTAATATGAAATTCCATCCATCTGCACTGAGCGGAGAGAAGGGACTGGATAATTTCGTGTCTTTGATTCGTACCTATTTTGATCAAAAAGGAAGCCACATGCAATTTAATGTAGTGGATAGAAAGACGCTGTTAGATGCACAGAAAAATCCTGAAAATTATAAGCATCTGGTGGTCCGGGTCGCTGGATATAGTGCGTTATTTACTACTCTGTCAAGGTCTTTGCAGGATGACATTATTAAGAGGACAGAGCAGGGATTTTAGAACAGTACGGAAAGGAAATACATATGGATTATTTACAGACAAAAGGAAGAATTTTTGATATACAAAGATATTCCATACATGATGGTACTGGAATAAGAACGATTGTATTTCTAAAGGGATGTGTGCTTCGCTGCAAATGGTGCTGTAATCCGGAATCACAGGAATATGAGATTCAGACAATGATGGTACAGGGAAAACCAGTCGTAACGGGACGCGATGTAACGGTAGAAGAAGTGATGGATACGGTGCTGAAGGATGCTGCCTATTATCGAAGAACGGGTGGCGGTCTGACGCTTTCGGGAGGAGAAAGCTTATGCCAGCCTGAATTTGCAAGAAATCTGCTTCGGGCCGCAAAGGAGGAATGGATAAGCACGGCAATGGAAAGTATGGGATGTGCCAGATACGAAATCATAGAAATGCTGCTCCCGTATCTGGATCAGTATCTGCTGGATATCAAGCACATGAATCCGAAAAAGCATGAAGTGTTTACTGGAAAAAGGAATGAGCTGATGTTAGAGAATGCGAGAAAAATAGCCGAATCAGGAATGACAGAATTAAGTATAAGAGTCCCTGTCATTCCGACTTTTAATGATACACCCGAAGAAATTCGGGAAATTGCGCAGTTTTCAGATAAGCTTCCAGGTGTGAAGAAGATTTATCTGCTGCCCTATCACCGGCTGGGTCAGGATAAATATGAAGGTTTGAACAGAGAGTATCTGTTAAGGCAGATTGTACCGCCCACAGCAGAACATATGGATATGCTGAAAAGGTGTGTGGAGCAGTCAACTAATCTGATGTGTCAGATAGGCGGTTAGTAAAGGACTATATGTTTTTCGGATGGTAAGAAGGAGAAAATGGAATGGAAAACAGAGAGGAAGAATGTAAACAGAGAATCGTACAGGAATTAGTTCCTGGTAAACAGGTATCTCTGGCACATATTATTGCAAATCCGGATAAGATCCTGTATGAGAAGCTGGGGCTGAAATCCAGTGCGGGCGATATTAAATCGGCGATTGGAGTAATGACGATCAGTCCGGCAGAGACGGCAATTATCATTGCTGATATCGCTGTCAAATCAGCCGGCGTTGCATTGGGATTTGTGGATCGGTTCAGCGGTTCTCTTGTCATTACAGGAACAGTGTCGGAGGTAGAAGCAGCAGTTCAGGCC
>JAEWWQ010000049.1 GCA_023458855.1 Bacillota bacterium | reverse complement strand
ACAATGGAGTGCCGCCTGATAATTTTGCGTGGTCTCCTGCAGACCGGCGATTAAGATACGTTTTTTATTTTCAGCCATGGAAGACTTCCTTTCAAATCTATGCTTTGTAATAGTATATTGTAAAATACTGAATAAGTTCGATGCAAAAAGCAAGTGATTCACTAAAATGAATCACTTGCTAAAATGATAATTACATATTCATCGTTGGCTGACCAGCAAATTGGTTAGGATTTTCCTGATAGTTCTGCGGCGTAGTTATGTATTTCAGATTGTCATAATATACAGTGGTGGTCAATCCCATATAAGGGGTTACATACAGGAATGCGAGACCACAGGTAACACAGCCTAACAGAATCCAAAGAATGAAGGATATCTGTAATACGAATAATTCCCATTTGTGACCAACCATCATTTCCTTACTTTCGGAGATACATTGCAGAATACCTTTATCAGGATCATCAACAAAAATGTAGATGGCCATTGAATAACGGTAAGTGGCAATGATTCCCGGGATGATGAATAATAAAGACCAAAGAAATGTGAACAAACCAATCATAAAAAACAGACAGAAAACTTTCAGCCAAGATTTCATATAAGAGAACAAGGCTTCCAGACCAGCTTCCTCGTGACGTATTGTCTTTAAGTAGTAAGAAGTTAATCCTGCGGATAAGGCGTAAGTTACGATGGAAGAAGCGATGGACAGGATGAGTAGGATAAGAAACATACCCAGTATCGATCCGATTGCTACTGCTGTCGAATCAGTTACACTAGCGCCAACCCCCATTGCTGCAGTGAAAATATTGCTGATTACACTAACGATTCCTGAGATCGCCATTGCAATAACGGCATATACCAGGGTAACTAATACGGGGTGCGTGGTTGCGGTAGACATAGAATCTTTCGCGCGTTGTTTTAATTCTGCTCTTGTTAACATTTAAAATTCTCCTTTTAATCCCTTTTATTATTTTATAAGCTACAGCAGTATATTCAAGTATACACAATTACTAGAACCTGCCACACTGATTTTAGTATAACATATTTCAGATGGGAAAAAAAGGAAATATATTAAAAAAGATGTTACGAAGAAATACTTTATTAATTAAAAAATCTATGCTATCATTATTTATTATCATTCCTTGCCGTTGCTTATTCGAGGGTAAGGAGCAGGACAACTGAGGAGGTGAAGCTCGCTGATGATATCAGGGAGTACACATTATGAGCAAAAGTGAGATTAAGGAACACAATGAGACCAGTGGAACAGAAGTTGTTTCAAAGAATTTTATTGAGCAGGCAATTGAAAAAGATCTGGCAGAGGGAGTCTACGACACTGTTCATACAAGATTTCCGCCTGAGCCGAATGGTTATCTGCATATCGGACATGCCAAATCAATTCTTTTAAATTATGGACTTGCACAGAAATATCATGGTAAGTTCAATATGAGATTTGACGATACCAATCCTACCAAGGAAAAGGTCGAATTTGTAGAATCCATCCAGAAAGATATCTGCTGGCTGGGCGCTGACTGGGAAGACAGATTATTTTTTGCATCGGATTATTTTCAACAGATGTACGAGGGCGCAGTCAGATTAATCCAAAAGGGAAAAGCCTATGTATCTGATCTTACAGCAGATGAAATGAGAGAATATAGAGGAACTTTAACAGAACCGGGAAAGGAAGATCCAAGCAGAAACAGGAGTGTGGAGGAAAATCTTTCTTTATTTGAACGGATGAAAGATGGTGAATATCAGGATGGCGAGAAGGTTCTTCGTGCCAAGATCGATATGGCATCTCCGAATATTAATATGCGCGATCCGATTATATACCGTGTAGCTCATATGACACATCATAATACGGGAGACAGATGGTGTATTTATCCGATGTATGATTATGCCCATCCGATTGAAGATGCGATAGAAGGAATCACACATTCTATTTGTACGCTGGAGTTTGAGGATCACAGACCATTATATGACTGGGTAGTACGAGAGCTGGAGTATCCGAATCCACCAAGGCAGATTGAATTTGCCAAGATGTATCTGACGAATGTGGTAACAGGTAAAAGATATATTAAAAAGCTGGTCGAAGATGGAATTGTAGACGGCTGGGATGACCCGAGGCTGGTATCCATTGCAGCACTCAGAAGAAGAGGATTTACGCCGGAATCCATTAAGATGTTCGTAGAGCTGTGTGGTGTATCAAAGAGTAATTCCTCAGTAGATTATGCAATGCTGGAGTATTGCATCAGAGAAGATTTAAAGCTTAAAAAAGCCAGAGTAATGGCAGTGCTGGACCCAGTTAAGTTAATTATAGACAACTATCCGGAGGGTCAGGTCGAATATTTCGATGTTCCGAATAATATGGAAAATGAAGCGCTTGGAATGCGAAAAGTGGCTTTTACAAGGGAACTTTATATTGATAGGGAAGATTTCATGGAGGAACCTCCTAAAAAGTATTTTCGTCTGTTCCCGGGAAATGAAGTCCGCTTAATGCATGCTTATTTTGTGAAGTGTGAGAGCTTTGTGAAGGATGAGTCCGGCAAAGTGACAGAGATTCACTGCACGTATGATCCGCTGACAAAATGCGGCACGGGTTTTACAGAGAGAAAAGTAAAGGGAACGATTCACTGGGTATCGGCAGACTATGCAGTAAAAGCAGAAGTACGCTTATATGAAAATATTATAGATGAGGAAAAGGGCGTATATAATGAGGATGGAAGTCTTAACTTAAATCCGGATTCACTTGTTGTATTGAAGAATTGTTATGTAGAACCAGTTTTTGATGATGCCAGGCCATTCGACAGCTTTCAGTTTGTGAGACAGGGATATTTCTGCATTGACTGTAAAGACTCTTCGAAGGATGCACTGGTATTTAACAGAATCGTGTCGTTAAAGAGTTCTTATGTATTACCAAAGAGCAATTAGGGAGAATTTGGCTGAAAAGTAGGGGTTAACTTAGTAAAAATGGAATAAAAAGTTTGGAGGTTGTTCAAAAGTGGCAGGTTTATTAGATGGTTTAGGACAATTCGGATTGGAAAATTTGGAAAATGCCAATTTATATGAAAATCCGGAAGAAAGTGCGCCGGTAGAGAAGTTAACACCAGAGCAGAAGCAATTACAGAAGGAACAGGATTTTATTTTTGATAAGACATATTCGTGTCCAGTCTGTGATCATGAGTTTAAAGTAAAGACAGTGAAGATTGGCAAGGCAAAGCTGGTGGGTACAGATCTTGATTTGCGTCCTAAGTATGAAGGCATAGATATGCTGAAATATGATATTGTATTATGTCCTCATTGCGGCTATGCAGCACTGAGCAGATATTTTAAGATATTGTCTCCATTTCAGGCCAAGAGAATTCGTGAAGTGATCTCGAAGGCTTTTAAAGAACAGAAAGAGACCAGTGAAGTATATTCTTATGAAGAAGCTCTGGAAAGATACAAGCTGGCACTTGCAAATACGATTGTAAAGCAGGGGAAGGCAAGTGAAAAAGCGTATATTTGTCTGAAAGCAGCCTGGCTTCTGCGTGGCAGAAATGAGAGCTTTGATCCTGCTGATGCAGAATATGAAAAGAAAAAAACAGAAGGAGAAGCGGAAGAAAAAGAATTCATGCGTAATGCGCTGGAAGGTTTTCTGGCTGCAAGACAAAGTGAAAGCTATCCAATGTGCGG
>JAEWWQ010000048.1 GCA_023458855.1 Bacillota bacterium | reverse complement strand
ATCAGGAGGAGCCTACCAGACCTGAGATTCTGGAAAAGATTCCAGTACTCAAGAGAGAGGATATTGAGCCGAAGGCAAAAGATTTTAAAAACAGGGAAGAACGGATCGAAAATACCATTTTTTTGCGGCATGATATTTTTACGAATGGAATCGGGTATGTCAGATTATTGTTTGATATGAGTCATTTAAGTCAGGAATTATTGCCATATGTGGGTATATTGAAGAGTGTATTAGGATATGTAGATACGAAATCTTACCAATACGGTGATCTATATAATGAAATTAATATTCAGACGGGTGGCATCTCTTCCCAGGTGGCAACGTATGTTGATGCGCTTGATTTAAGCCGATATAAAGTTACGTATGAATGGAAATTAAGTGTATTATTTGAAAACATGGAGAAGGCCATCCGATTACTGGAAGAAATCCTGTTATCTTCCAGATTAGAGGATGAGAAACGCTTGTTGGAGATTATTTCTGAGCAGAAGTCCAGAATGCAGGCCAGTATGTCTTCAGCCGGTCACTCTCTTGCTGCAATCAGAGCAATGTCATATTTTTCAGAAACGGCAGCGTTTACAGAATTAATCAGCGGAATACCGTATTATCGTATGCTGGAAGATCTGGAGAATAATTTTACGGATAAGAAACAAACGTTAATTGAAAAATTGCGCAGATTGATGAATGAAATTTTCAGACCCGAGAACCTGATGATAGATTACACTGCATCAGAGGATGATGGAAAAGTACTTATCGAGATGGCAGAGGAATTAAAGAGTAAATTATATACACAACCAGTACAAAAGCAACTGTTAGAAATTAAGACAAAAAAGAAAAATGAAGGCTTTACAACTTCATCTCAGATTCAATATGTATGCCGGGCAGGTAATTACAAAAATCATGGTCTTGCTTATACAGGGGCACTAAGAGTATTAAAAGTAATTCTGGGATACGATTATCTATGGAATAATGTAAGAGTTAAGGGCGGAGCATATGGATGTATGTGCAGCTTTGGCAGAACAGGGGACAGTTATTTTGTATCCTACAGAGATCCGAATCTGCAGAAAACGGTGGATACGTATGAAGCTGCAGCAAAGTATATTGCTGCATTTGAAGCAGACGATAAAAAAATGACGAAGTTCATTATAGGAACGATAAGCGACATGGATACACCGATGAATCCGTCCGCGGAAGGAAGCAGATCATTAAGCGCTTATTTATCACATCTGAAATATGAAGAAGTACAGAAGGAAAGAGACGAAGTGCTGCATGCTACTGTAGATGATATCAGGAACTTATCAGAGCATGTCAAGGCATTTATGGAAGATGGCTGTATCTGCGTTGTTGGGAATGAAGAAAAAATAAAAGAATCAAAAGCGTTATTTTTAAACACAGAAAGTCTGTTTCATTAATAAAGCCGGGGAGGGCAGCGTATGAATAAGGGAATAATAAAAAAAATCAATTTGCAATTTATGGGCTGCATAGGTGTTCTTGTTACGACATCTGTGCTTCTTACCGCATGTTCCGGGACAACCAATTCGTCTGATATGTCAGATGCGTCTATGTCGAAGGAATATGCGAGTACGGACAATATTTATAAAGCGGATACGGAACAGGCAGAGACAACGGCGGTGACAGAAGAGAGTGCAAGCGGGAATACAGGTGTAGAATCCGAGGTTACACAAGCTACGAACCAGAGTGACCGTAAATTAATTAAGAATGTGGATATGGATGTTGAGACAGAGGAATATGACACATTGCTAACTAATGTACAGGCAAAAATTGAAGCATTGAATGGATATGTCGAGAACCTGAGTACAGGCGAAGATGCATCCTATCCAGAGAAGGAAAACAGAAACAGATATGCGGCTATTACGGCCAGAATACCGGCAGAAAGAGTCGACCAATTTGTAACCGCTGTTTCCGAGATATCGAATGTAATCAGAAAAAACGAGAGCGTAAATGATGTCACATTACAATATGTGGACCTGGAAAGCCACAAAAAAGCGCTTCTGACTGAGGAAAAGCGGTTGATGGAGTTACTTGAAAGTGCTGAAAATGTAGAAGACATTATTTCCATTGAAACCCGTCTGTCTGAAGTAAGATATCAGATTGACAGTATGGAATCCCAATTAAGAACATTTGACAATCAGATTAATTACAGCACCGTGTATATCTACATAACAGAAGTAAACAGATTGACTCCGACAGGAGAAAAAGGAACATGGGAAAAAATCACAACCGGGTTCATGGAAAATATATATCGGGTAGGAAGAGGCTGTAAGAATTTTGCAATCGGATTTCTGATCAATCTTCCAATTATTGCAGTATTTGCAGTTATTTGCTTTATTATATTTTTACTGGTCCGCTTTATTTTCAAGAAAAAGCATAAAATCGCAATAATGGATAAGAACGATAAATCGTAATAGATGAACCTGCAGGAAGGGTAATTTTATATGAAAGAAAACTTTAAGTCTGGATTTGCAACATTAATAGGAAGACCGAATGTAGGAAAATCTACATTGATGAATTGTATCATAGGACAGAAAATTGCAATCACGTCCAACAAACCACAGACGACCAGAAATAGAATTCAAACAGTATATACCTGTGAAGAAGGCCAGATTGTATTTTTAGATACGCCAGGCATACACAAAGCTAAGAATAAGCTGGGCGACTATATGGTAAACACAGCAGAGCGTACCATGAACGAAGTGGATGTCATCCTATGGCTGGTGGAACCCAGTACATTTATCGGTGCCGGTGAAAAGCATATTATTGAACAACTAAAGAAAGTGACGACACCGGTCATTCTTGTAATCAATAAAATAGATACGGTAAAAAGAGATGACTTATTGGCATATATTGACCGTTACCGTTCTGAATATGATTTTGCAGAAATCGTACCTGTATCTGCGCTGAAGGCTGATAATACACAGGAACTGCTAAACTGCATCTTAAAATATCTGCCATATGGACCGGCTTTTTACGATGAAGATACTGTTACAGATCAGCCGGAAAGACAGATTGTGGCTGAATTAATCAGAGAAAAGGCACTTCGTTCTTTGGATGAAGAAATACCGCATGGCATTGCAGTTACAATAGAAAGCATGAAATACCGTAAAAATATTGTAGATATTGATGCAACTATTATTTGTGAGAGAGACTCCCATAAAGGAATTATTATTGGTAAGGGAGGCGTTATGCTGAAACGAATCGGAACACAGGCAAGAAAAGAGATAGAGGATATGTTAGAACGGAAGGTTAATCTTCAACTCTGGGTCAAGGTGAAAAAGGATTGGCGTGACAGTGATTTCTTACTTAAAAATTTTGGATATAATAAGAACGAAACAGAATAGAATAATCTCGAAAAGCGCACCCTAATATCATACAATACAATTAGGGGGCATATGATGAAAATAATAAATTACTGGGATGATTTTTACAAAACGGGATCGATAAAAGATTATCTGTTATTCAGATCTTCGAATCAGGATACTAATTTACAGAAGATGGAAGACAACAGCAATGTGACAGGAGATAACCCTTATGCAGGATTTTCTAATCATAACGGGAATAGTGATGAAGACAGTACCTATCGGTGAATTTGATAGAAGAGTTGTAATATTGACTAAGGAAAGAGGAAAGATTTCTGCATTTGCAAAAGGCTCTCGTAAGCCGAACAGCAGTTTAGTGGCAGCAACCAATCCTTTTTCTTTTGGTGAATTCAAGCTATATCAGGGAAAATCATCTTATCATATTCTTGAAGCAAATATTTCCAACTATTTTGCCGGATTGAGAGAAGACTTCGAAGGTGCTTACTATGGAATGTATTTTCTTGAAATTGCTGATTATTATGCACATGAAAATAATGATGAAAGAGAACTTCTGAAATTAATGTATCAGTCACTAAGGGCACTGACGGTACCCAACCTTTCTAATCAGCTGATCCGCTACATATTTGAAATAAAAGCGATGGTCGTGAACGGAGAGTTTCCCGGAATTCCGCAAGATAAACACTTTTTGGAATCGACTGTATATGCAGTTACTTTTATTATCAATACCAGGATAGAACACTTGTTCACTTTTGCAGTGACAGAAGAGGTATTACAGGAATTGCGCAGTATTGCAAACGAATATCGCAGAAAAATTTGGGATAAGAATTTTAAAAGTCTTGAAATTATAGAACATTTGTAGGAAAAGAACCTGTAAGGCTGAATAGTAACAAATTATGTAAAATTCGAGGTTGAAAATATAGAATAAGTCCGTTATAATAATATGCGTGTGTGATTACGCAGCGAGGAGTATTTATATGAAAAAAATTGGGTTAATGCTATTAAGTCTTTTAATTAGTATGGCTCTTTTTGGGTGTGGACAAGAAAAGTCAGATGATACCACTACGGTTTCAGTCGAAAAAAACGGTAAAGTTGTAGGCTCCATTGTAGAAGATTTTGACAGAGATTATTATGTGGAAGATGAATTAAAAGAAATGATAGCCAGTGATATTGAGAAATATAATGCGTCTTCTGGTGATGAGCATGTGGAGCTTGATACAGTGTCAGTTTCAGATGGAGTAGCCAGAACGACTTTAACATACAAAAACTGGGAAAGCTACGCAGGATTTAATGATGTTACTTTCTTTGAAGGAACTGTTGCAGATGCTTACAATGCGGGATATTCATTTGATGATATTATATTGAAAAGTGCTACGGAAGACGGTGTTACTCTGGATAAAAGCGGAATACTGGAAGAGGGGAGCATGCATATCATTATTACCGATGAGAATATTAATGTAAAGACCTTTAAAAATATTGCTTACATAAGCAATAACGTGACATTGGTAAACAAAAAGGAAGCAGCTGTTTCTGAAACAGACGAACCAGTGGCATATATTCTGTTCAATAAATAAAAGGGACTACCTGTGTATACAGGGAGACAGGAGGAAAGATGGAAAAATCAATGGATAAAGTAGTGGCATTGGCAAAGGCCAGAGGATTTGTATATCCGGGGTCTGATATTTATGGTGGGCTTGCTAATACCTGGGATTATGGGAATCTTGGTGTTGAGTTAAAGAATAATGTTAAAAAAGCATGGTGGCAGAAGTTCATCATGGAAAATCAATATAATGTAGGTGTTGACTGTGCAATTCTTATGAATCCTCAGACATGGGTAGCTTCCGGACATCTGGGAGGATTTTCAGATCCGTTAATGGATTGTAAAGAATGCCATGAACGTTTTCGGGCAGATAAGATTATTGAAGATTTTTGTGAAGAAAAAAATATAAAACTGGATGAAGCAGTTGATGCATGGCCACAGGAAAAGATGAAGAATTTTATTGAAGAAAATAATATTCCATGTCCAACCTGCGGAAAGCATAATTTTACTGACATTCGTCAATTTAACCTGATGTTTAAAACATTTCAGGGGGTTACCGAAGATGCAAAAAATACAGTATATCTTAGACCTGAAACAGCACAGGGTATTTTTGTAAATTTTAAAAATGTACAAAGGACATCCAGAAAAAAAATTCCATTTGGTATAGGACAGGTTGGAAAATCTTTCCGTAATGAGATTACACCTGGAAACTTTACATTCCGTACAAGGGAATTTGAACAAATGGAATTGGAATTTTTCTGTGAGCCGGATACAGATCTTGAATGGTTCGCATACTGGAAACAGTTTTGTATTGACTGGTTAAAGACACTTGGAATCAAAGATGATGAGATGCGTGTCAGAGACCATGAGCCGGAGGAACTTTCATTTTATTCGAAAGCAACAACGGATATCGAATTCTTATTTCCATTTGGCTGGGGTGAGTTATGGGGAATCGCTGATAGAACAGATTATGATCTGACACAACATCAGAATGTTTCTGGACAAGACCTAACATATTTTGATGATGAGAAGAAAGAAAAATATATTCCATATGTCATCGAACCATCATTGGGCGCAGACCGTGTTGTTCTTGCTTTCCTTTGTGCAGCATACGATGAAGAAGAAATCGGAGAGGGCGATGTACGTACAGTGCTTCATTTCCATCCAGCTCTTGCGCCTGTAAAGATTGGTGTTCTTCCGCTGTCTAAAAAGTTAGGGGAAGGTGCAGAAAAGATTTTTGCAGAATTATCTAAAAAATATAACTGTGAATACGATGATAGAGGAAATATTGGTAAACGCTATAGAAGGCAAGATGAAATTGGTACACCGTTCTGTATTACATATGATTTTGATTCAGAAGTGGACCAAGCTGTAACGGTGCGTTTCCGTGATTCTATGGAACAGGAAAGAATAAAGATTGCAGAGTTAGATGCGTATTTTGCAGATAAATTTACTTTCTAAATTGTAGGTATACATGGACGTAGAGACTGATTGTTTCTACGTCTTTTTGCTCTAAGGATTCAAGTGTCACGAAGCCAAGTTCTACAATAAGCTTTTGACACTTAATCGCTTCTGCAGATGAAATCTAGAATTTAATTCTTAGAAATGAGGAAAATAATGACACATGAGATGCTTATGCTTACACCAATCGGTAAGTTAAAAGTAGTGGAAGAAGAAAATTACATAATAGAATTATCATTGCTTGAAAAAAATAAATTGCAGGATTTTAACGGCAAAACACCGCCCCTGGAAACAGAGAAACAGGATGATGAAAATGGGAATCCCGCATTACTTTTACTTTTGGCGGCAAAAGAACAATTGGACGAGTATTTTGCCGGTAAAAGGAAAAAATTTACATTGCCATTGAAACCTAAAGGTACTATATTTCAGGAGAAAGTATGGAAGGCATTGCTGGATATTCCATACGGTGAGACGCGATCCTATAAGCAAATTGCTGTACAAGCCGGGAGTGAAAAAGCCTGCAGAGCTGTAGGAATGGCAAATAATCGAAATCCTATCATGATTCTGATCCCGTGCCACAGAGTGATCGGTGCCAATGGTGCCATGGTGGGATATGGAGGCGGGATATCAGTAAAAGAGTACTTATTGAATCTGGAGCAGGGATAATCGTAAAATGAGGGAAAAAATATATAAAGCAGATAAAATATCGGGGGAGGAAGTACGCACTTTTTTATATGCGAAGGCAGAGGAATCGTATAGAAAATTTTCCTCCGGTTTATTGCCGGATACAGAACAGATATTGGGTGTGAGATTGCCTGTATTACGTAAATATGCAAGACAACTGATAAAAAGGGACTGGCGGGAATATATAAAACTTAATCCTCCCGCTAGTTTTGAAGAAATTATGCTTCAGGGCATGATAATCGGATATGCTGAAGATATCGGTGCAGAGGAAAGGTTACAGTATGTCAGGGAATATATTCCTCTTATTGATAATTGGTCAGTATGCGACAGCTTTTGTACTGGTTTAAAGTTCGTAAGGGAAAATCAGCAGCAGGTCTGGGAATTTTTACAACCATATCTGGAGAGCGGAGAAGAATTTTCGATCCGGTTTGGAATTGTGCTA
>JAEWWQ010000047.1 GCA_023458855.1 Bacillota bacterium | reverse complement strand
GCACGAGTGGATTCAGGGAATGGAAGATGAAGTACGAATGAAATTGGTGAATACAATTTTTGATATCCTGGCTTCAACAGAAATCGCAACGGTCCTGGAAATGACAGATGGCTGGAAGCCGCTGGTGAAAAAAATAAGGGCAGCGACCAAAGAATTAGACGATGAGACAAGAAGATTTTTACGGAAAACCATCGTGCAGCTATTGCGTATGGGAACAAAGAGCATGATAGATGCAGGAGAAGAAGAAAGTAAAAATATCGGCAGGAAATTTGAAAAAGTAATAAAAAAGAATTGACACAGGAATTTACGTCTTGAATTACAAATATCAATCTGCTATAATTTTGGTTGATGTTTGGAGGTAGTAAATACTGCCAATTGATAAATTAATTAAATATAAAGGAGAACGTACAATGAAGGGAAATATTGTTGTAGGACAATCTGGCGGACCAACAGCCGTTATTAATTCTAGTGTTGCTGGTGTATACAGTGCAGCTAAAAAATTAGGAGTTAAGAAAGTTTACGGTATGGTTCATGGTATCGAAGGCTTTTTGCAGGATAACTTATGTGACTTGGGTGAATACTTACAAGACGAGACAGATATCGAATTATTAAAAAGAACACCTTCTGCTTTCTTAGGTTCATGCCGTTTCAAAATGCCGAAAATCGAAGGACATGAAGAAACCTACGAAAAAGTATTTGAAATCATGGAAAAACACGATATTGAATGTTTATTCTACTGTGGCGGAAATGATTCCATGGATACCGTAAAAATGTTATCTGATTATGCAGCAGCTCATAATAAACCACAAAGATTTATGGGTGTTCCTAAGACAATTGATAATGACCTTCCAATTACCGATCACTGCCCAGGATACGCTTCAGCAGCGAAATATATTGCAACATCATTAAAAGAAGTCATCCGTGATAATGAGTCTTTCGGAGCACAAAAACCAACAGTATGTATCGTTGAGATCATGGGACGTAATGCCGGATGGTTAACAGCAGCAGCAGCGCTTGCAAAAGGAGATGACTGCTCCGGTGCAGATGCTATTTATTTACCAGAGACAACATTTGACATAGATGCATTCATGGCAAAAGTAAAAGACCTCGCAGCAACAAAATCTTCTGTAGTAATTGCAGTTTCAGAAGGTATCAAAGTAGCTGATGGCCGTTATGTATGTGAACTTGCAAATGAGAACATCGCAGTAGATGCTTTTGGACACAAACAGATGTCAGGAACAGCAGCTTACCTTGCAACGCTTGTAGCAGGTGAGACAGGACTTAAAACACGTGCGATTGAATTTTCAACATTACAACGTGCAGCAACACACCTTGCATCATTAACAGATATCAACGAAGCGTTCCAGGTTGGGTTTGATGCTGTGAAAGCAGCTGAAGAAGGAAAAACTGGTATGATGATCACACTTGACAGAAATGGTGATGAACCATATCAGTGTGGTACAAGTGCTTATGACATTCATGCAATTGCAAACGTTGAAAGACCGGTACCAGCTGAATGGATTACAGAAGACGGAACTAACCTGAATGAAGGATATGAGAAATATGCACGTCCGCTTATCATGGGTGAATTAACACCGATCTTTGTAAATGGTCTTCCAAGACACATTGTGATGAAAGAACTTTTAAGAAAATAACAGGTACAGCAAAGGGCAGTAGATAAAACTACTGTCCTTTTTTTAAACAAAAGTATTGAGATTCTTTTTCTTTACGGGTACAATAAGGAAAACGATTTCCGAGGGTGGTAAGAGATGGTATCAATAAGAGATGTAGCAAGGCATGCGGGAGTTGCAATTTCTACCGTATCCAAAGTGTTAAATCATTATCCTAATGTGAGTGAAGAAACTAAGAAAAAAGTAAACAGGGCGATCGATGAACTGGATTTTGTCCCGAATACAATAGCGGCCGCATTATCTTCTAAAAAATCAGGAAGGATAGCATTGCTGATTAACCTGCATGCGCAGACGCAGGCAATTGATGAGATCGGAATGCAATATATGGCGGGGGCTATCCATCAGGCGCAGGAATTTAATCTGGATCTGGTAACAGTATTTTTTACTATGATACAGGAAATGTCGATGGAGGAACTTACACGGTATTTTCTGTCACAAAATATTGCAGGAATTATTATCTGCGGTCTATCGAAAGATGACATGGTGCTGCAGGCATTGATACAGGCTGAAAAGTTTAAGATTGTGGTGATTGACGCGCCGATTGTGAATGCGAAGACTTCTTCCGTATGGATTCACCATAAAAGGGCACAATATGATATTGCCAAGAGAACGATTCTTCAGAACAACGCAAAGAGGATCTTATATATTGCAGGAAAGCCGAATGGATATGTTACCGATGAACGCCTGCAGGGTATGGAGCAACTGGTAAAGGAGATGAATCTTGCAATGCTGGTGCGGTTCGGAAATTTTAGTGAGCTGGAAGCAAGAAAATTAACATTTCAATATGCAGAGCATAAAGATATAGTAGTATGTGCCTCAGATCTGATGGCAATTGGTGCAATGAAGGCATTGACAGAAATGGATATTTTCCGCCCTGTATGTGGTTTTGATGGTATCACGCTGATGGGATACGTAGGAAAACAGATGAATACGGTAAGACAGAACTTTTTTCGGATTTCAGGAGAAGCAGTGAAAGAATTGCACAGCTTGATGGAAGGCCATGAGGGAAGGAATATCGTACTTGATTATGAAGTGGTACGTATGCAGTATCTGGACATTATCTGTTGATGAGTAACGATTCAATAAACTTCCATTTAAATTGTTTAAATTTAAAAAAACTCTTGCGGAAAACGTTTTCCTATGATATGGTAGGATTCATAAGAAAAATATCGGTAGTCGGTGTCGGTATACTGGATAAGAAATGGTTTTGTCTGCAGGCAACAAAAGGAGGAATTTAGTTATGACGTTACAATTAAAGATGCAACGGGAGGTCATGTTAATGAATTTGGAAAGGCAACTGGAAGAAATTACACAGGAAATGTATCATAAATCAATTTCAGAGTGCAGTAATGAGGAGCTGTATTACGGCATTTTAAAATTGGCGAAGGGACTTGTAGATGTGACACCGCCGATTTCAGGAGATAAGAAAATCTATTATATTTCAGCGGAGTTCCTGATTGGAAAGTTGTTATCTAATAACTTAATCAATTTAGGTGTATATGAAAAGCTGGATGATATTTTGAGAGCCAATGGAAAATCTTTAAGTGCAGTTGAAGAAGTGGAACCGGAACCTTCACTTGGAAATGGTGGGCTTGGAAGACTTGCAGCATGTTTCCTGGATTCTATTGCTACCTTAGGTCTTCCGGGAGAAGGAATCGGCCTTAATTACCATTTTGGTCTATTCAGACAGGAATTCCGCGATGGACTTCAAAAGGCGGAAAAGAATGAATGGATTGAGAACCAATCGTGGCTGAATAAGACGGATGTTTCATTCCAAGTGAACTTTGGGGATAAAAAGGTGACTTCAAGATTATACGATATTGATGTTGTTGGCTACGATAACGGCATGAATAAGCTGCGGTTATTTGACATTGAAACAGTTGATGAAAGTATCGTAAAAGAAGGTATTAATTTTGATAAGGAGGATATTGAGAAGAATCTTACTTTATTTTTATATCCGGATGATTCTGATGAAGCAGGTCAATTACTTCGTATTTATCAGCAATACTTTATGGTAAGTAATGCAGCACAATTGATTTTAAAGGAAATGAAGGAAAAGCAGTATGATCTTCGCAAAATGTATGAGTATGCTGTGATTCAGATTAATGATACGCATCCAACCATGGTAATTCCTGAGTTGATCAGAATCTTAATGGAAGACAAGGCATTTACTATGGATGAGGCAATTGAAGTAGTGAGTAAGAC
>JAEWWQ010000046.1 GCA_023458855.1 Bacillota bacterium | reverse complement strand
CCATAGCCAAGTGGTAAGGCAAAGGTCTGCAACACCTCTATCACCAGTTCAAATCTGGTTGGGACCTCTTAAAAGAACTTCAAGCATAACTGTTTGAAGTTCTTTTTTTAGAAAAATAAACTGAATTAAGATACATATCAAAAAATAAATGTGTTATAAAACAGTAAAGGAGTAAATAACAGATGATATTTATAATTGTTGGAATTTTTTTCGGGCTTTATTTTATAGGTATTGCATGTTATACAGGACTTAATTCAAAGTTTCCCCTTATCTGGCTTGTAATTGGAATAGTTAACTTAATATTTGGAATTGCATTGAAAAATGGATGGGTTGCACCGACGTTATTCCCTAAAATGGCACAGAGCGCTGTAGGTGCAGTGACTGCAGTTGCTGTTATTATATATGTAGTCATTCAAATACTCATTTTTTCACAGTTTAATATGAAAGTGAAAAAAGAATTACCCTACCTGATTGTGTTGGGTGCACAAATGAAATCACGTGGACCTAGTAAAATATTAAGAAGACGATTAGAAAGAGCTTATGAGTATCTAATAGAAAATAAAAAAACAGTAGTTATTGTATCTGGTGGACAGGGAAGCAATGAACCAATGTCAGAGGCAGAAGGTATGAAGTGCTATTTAGTGGATAAAGGGATAGAACCAAAAAGAATTTTGAAAGAGGATTTGTCCGTTAATACACACCAGAATCTGGTATTTAGTAAGAACCTGTATTTACAGGAAGTGACCGAAATTGGTGTAGTATCCAGTAATTTTCATATGTTCAGGGCTAAAAAAATAGCTCTGAAAGCTGGATTTCAAAAAGTATATGGAATACCAGCATATTCAGAGCCGTTTATGTTACTAAATCATACTTCTCGTGAAGTATGTGGAATTATAAAGGACTATTTGGCAGGAAATTTATAAAATCTATTTCTCTTTACTGGTGTAAGAAAACCAGTCAAAGTATGCTTGTGCAGGATATTCAGAATCTGTTGAAGCAGCATACATACCACAGCATACGCCCACAAAATCAGAATAAGCAGACTCTGTAGAAACATGTTTGGTGACGGTATAATCCAGTTCATTACAGCAATCTTCACTATCTCCATATCGAAAATGATATTGCATTGGTGTAGCCTCGATTTCAAGATAAATGATGGAATTATTTGCAGTATTATTTCCTGTATTACCTATTAATGGTGCAGTGTTGGTTATCACACTGATATCAGCAACATTTTTGCGGACAAATAAAGTAGGAATTTCATCCATTCTTGTTACACCGAGTTCAAAGTGATGTTCATTATCATAATAGATGCATAATCCGGCTTCATTACAGGAATCAGGAGTGAATTCCATCTTTGTCTTAAAGCTGCAATAGAAGTGCTGCTGTCTTCTCAGAATACAGGCCGGTGATGCAAGTGCATTTAGAGAATATGCATTGCTGGTAAGATGCAGCCATCCGGGCCGGTCCGCCAGTGAGTAGCTTTCATGTAAAAAACTGCGCATAAAAAATAAATGATAGGGAAGAAAAATCTCATTAAAATCATCAAAAGTATTCCAGCTGACAGAAGCAACGGTATCAGCTCCGATATCAGGCAACGGTCCTTCCATCTGCGGATACACATGTCCGTTGACTCCGACGTTAGGCCAATCATCCTGCCAGGTGAGTGGAATGAGAATTGTTTCACGGCCTAAGTGGTGAAAAAAGTGCTCCAGGGTGCGTTGGCAAAGAGCGACCATCCACCAATTCCCTTCCACATCCGTGAAATAATCAGCATGTCCAACAGCCTGCAAGAGAATTTCGGGCTGTTCACGGTTGGTTAGAACCGGATTGTGTGGGCAAGCTTCATACGGTCCCCACAAATTTCTGCTTCGAGCAAGTGTTATCATGTGACCTTCTCGGGTACCACCTTCAGCAATATTTAGATAGTAATAGTTATTTCTTGTAAAAATGTGTGGACCTTCCGGATCACGACCACCTGTTCCACGCCATAACAATCGGAGAGAAGATAAAAGAGCTCCGGTAGTGACATCTACTTCAGCCTGATAAATGCCAGATCCTTCTTCGCCAGAAACGGAAAGTTGTATATATGCATGCTCACCTTCAAAAAATAAAGACGGATCGTATCCTTCGCAAGGTATGAGAATAGGATCTGACCATTCTTTGGTAATGTCATTTGTCATTAAAATAAAAGTTCCTTTTCCGATATCCGTTGTTATCATATAAAATATACCGTTATGATAGCGAAGTGTTGGGGCAAAAATGCCACCCGAACATCTGCAGTTACGGATATCAATCTGACTGTCGCGCGTAATGCAATGACCGATCTGTGTCCAATGAATGAGATCTTTACTTTGGAAAATCGGAATACCTGGTAAGTATTCAAAAGTGCTGTTAATTAAGTAAAAAGTATTATCAACTTCACAAATACTTGGGTCCGGATAGAAACCAGGTAAGATTGGATTATTATATTGCATAAAAATTCCTCCATATATATTTATTTAGATACTAAAACAAAAATTTGAAAGCAGTAAGAAATCATATGACCTAATATTTTGGCCCCTGATACCTAAAGTCATGCTTTTTTATGCAAGCATGAAATACATGACCTTTTGACCCTGGTATCATATTTAAATTAAGATGAGTACATATTTCTGAATTCTGTTGGGGTACAATCTTTTATGATCTTAAACATTCTGATAAAAGCAGACAAACTGCTGAATCCGGATTGCAAAGATACTTCTGTAATAGAAATATCCGGATTCACAAGCAGTTTTTCTGCACAGGCAATTCGCTTCTGGTTCAGATATTTATAAAAGGAAACACCGGTGAATTGCTTAAAGAGACGAGTAAAATGATATTTACTGAAGCCTATTAAATCGGCAACTTCATCTAAAGTCAGATTATCCGTACAATGTTCGTTAATATAATTGCATACGGAAAGAAATTTTTCCGTATATTCTTTTTGCTTATTTGAAGTCACATCAAATTTTTCATTATCATTTGTACAATCC
>JAEWWQ010000045.1 GCA_023458855.1 Bacillota bacterium | reverse complement strand
GCTTATGTCGTGTTGTGAACATATAAATCCATTGCTTCCTTCACCTATAATATCATCCACACCGCTTACTTTTGTAACAATTGGTACAACGCCGTAGGACATCGCTTCCAACATGGAAAGGCTTGTTCCTTCAAATTCTGATATGTTAATAAAAATATCTTTCTCTATCCAGAAATTTTTCATCTCTTCCCTGCTTATTTGTCCCAATATTGTTACTCTCTGCTGATGACCATTTTCTATTTTATCCTTCAGTTTTTGTAAATAAGAACCACTCCCAGCAATTGTCATTTTATAGTTAATCTGCTTTTCTTCTAGCAACTCAATCAACGGCACTATCAAATCTGCTCTTTTTTGGGTTTTTGTGATTCTTGCCGCATACCCAATTCGTATAGGTAAATTCTTTTCCATTGGATATTGTTTCTCCAATTTTTTCTGATATTCCACAGGGCTTTCTTTAAATCGAATTTTACTCTTATCTATCCCAAACTGATTTATAAACTTTTGATTAATTTGTCTGCTTACACCCATTATATAATCAACTTCTTCTTGTAGAAATGCCTGTCTGCGATATAAAACCATTCGGTCTGTATGAATCACGGACAATATTTTGAGCTGATTTGGAAATAATTTCTTTACCATGATTGCCGCTAATAAAGTCTGACCCTGCCTGTTAATAATGATAGAACATGGTAATTGCAGAATTATTTCTTTCGCAATCGCAACAATAGATTTTATATAATTTTCATAAGAATATTCAATTTCTACCAGATGTTCTGATAATTGCAACGGCAATAGTATTTCTTCCTGTTTTCCCAATATAGTAATAGAATACCCTCTTTTTTTCAGCCCGTTTGCTACCATATAAGACCATATCTCAATTCCGCCATATTCAGTACACTCTAGCAAATCAATCATTATAGATGCATTACTTTTTTTCTCTTTTCTGTTTTCCCCGCAGAGTGCCTCTCGAAATTCATTCATATGTAAATCTATATACTGCAAAATATATTCTTCCCGCAATACAAGTCTGTCAAGTATCCCCATCGATGATAGCTGGACTTCTATTTCTTCCTGATAATCACTTGCAATTAAAATATTACAGTCTATACTTTTCAATTCTTCGGGATTTATGACTGTTATTCCTTCAACAACACTTCCCCACTTTTTACTATCATTATCAGTAAGTGCCGATATACGAAATTGCATACTTTTTAAAGTTTTTATAACTTTTACTGCTCCACCACCCGCACCAAATATAATTAATTTTTTATTTAAATCACTCATACTTTTTCATCCATTCCTGTTTTTAAGAAAACTTTAGAAAATCTTTCTTACATAATAAAAATAATTCTTTCGTCTGCTCAAAACTGCTTGCATAGATAAAATCATTGTTGCTAACTATAATATTGCACCAGGCATCAATGTAATTATCCTGTGGCATATCATCGGTTATTTTAAAAATATGTTCACACATAATCAGATGCTGTCCAAAATTTTCAGGTGTATATGTGGGAATGACTTTGCATTCTGCAAATTGCCTTTGTACCTGTCCCAATAACGCTTCCTCGTCATTAACTGCAATCACAATCTCCATTTCAGGTGCAAATCCACGTATGTTTCTGATGATATTTTCAAGTCCTTCAAAGTTTCCATTAAATTTTATCAGCACATTTTTAGTTTCCGACAACGCTGCCTGTACCCTGTTCGGCACCTCGGGTCTTGACAGGATCTTACCCTCTGCTGCTTTACCGCTGATACCATGAACCGCATCATCAAAAGCTCTCATCAGAGTCCTCACTATATTGACCTCACCCTTTAAGTTCACACTATATATCATCCGAAACATTTCTGTCAGAACAGTTTGTGCAAAATGCTCTCTTTTCTCCAGTGGCAGAACTTTTAAGAAAAAACGCAAACGATTTCTCCACATATAATAGTGGATAAAGGTATTGCCTGCATTTCTGCCCCCTGCCTTATGCCATATCTTCGATTTACCATAAACAGCTACTTTATAACCTGCTTCGTTAAAACGATAGCCCCATTCCATATCATCCCAATAGATAAAATTATCTTCCGGCATTAACCCAACTTTATGAATTGCCTCTGTTCTTGCCATAAGGGAACATGCTGCGACATAATCACAGTACGATACTTCCGGTATTTCTTCCGCATCTACGCAATTCTTATATTGATCTTTTTGAATATATTGTTCAAAATCAATATTACCACCATAGCCCCAGATGCGGTCCGGATAGTCCATAAAGTAGACTTTGGAGCCGACAATTCCCACTTCCTGATGCTGTTCCATAAAGTGATACAATTCTTCAATTGCCCTGGTATCAGCAATAATATCGTTATCCATCAACATAATATAGTTATAATTTTTTTTCAGTGCCACGCGTAGTCCTGTATTAAAACCTCCTGAACCGCCCATATTTTTTTCATTTACAATTAATGTGACTTTATCGCCAAATGCTTCTTTTATACACATGACCGAATCATCTGTGGATGCGTTATCCACAACATAAACATCAAAGTCATTGATAGAAGAAGCAAATACAGATTGTATACAATTAACAATATATTCTTTTTTATTATAATTACAGATTACAATCCCTATTCTCTTCTCCATTTTGTATCCTCTTGTAAAATGTTCTTCATATTTCTCATGCCACTTGACAGATTATGTCGTGGCTTCCATCCAAGTTCCCGAATTTTTGCTGCATCCAGTATTTCACATTGCATTGTTGAATAACCGCTTTTCTCAATTTCGTCCGGAAGATCCATGTGAATTCCTACTTCAAAGACTCTGGCCAGGCACTCTGCATACTCCCGAATCGTTACATTGCTGTCTGAATTTGCAATATTATAAGCAGCTCCTGCCTGACCCGACAGCATCACTTGCAGAATAGCGGCTGCTGCATCCTGTAAATAACAGTACGATCTTAACTGTGTGCCCATACTTTTCATGATAATGTTATTTCCTTCAAGTGCATTTCTCAAGAACTGGGCATCGGCACGTGTGTTATCTGCCGTTATTGTAGGGCCATAAATATAGGATAACCTTGCGATTACCGTCTGAATGCCATATTCCTGATAATAAGACTGACACAATGTTTCTGCTGCACGCTTGCTTTCCGGATAGCAGGAACGCACATTCATGGAATCAACATTTCCTAAGGTATCTTCTGTCCAGCCGGACTGCTTCTCAACTGGTGCATGTCCATATATTTCACCGGTACTCAAAAAAACAATTTTCTTTACACTATTTTTTACTTCCTGTGATACTGCATAATCCAAAAGATTTAAGGTCCCCAGAATATTCGCCTTCATTGTTTCTACTGGTTGTGTTGCAAAAGCTTTCGGATGTGCATTCCCTGCACCGTGAATGATATAATCCCATGACTCATGAAGGAACAAATCTTTATGGCATACATCCCCGACCAGCAGTGTAAAATTATCCTGATCCAGATAATCTGCAAATCTTTTCTTGGCGTTATCCTTGCTTCTTATTAATGCCGTAACATGAATATTCAGATTCCGAATCACATTCATCTTCATAAATGCATCGACAATATAAGAACAAATCATTCCATTTGCCCCTGTAATCAGTATCCTTTGGTTGGAAAGCTTTTCATATGGAATATCAAGATTGCACATATCCATTAATTCTTCCTGATATGCCCTGTTATTTCCCCATGTTATTATCATTTCATCCACTCATCCTTTTTGGAATGCAATAGTGCCTTAAAGATTTCAATATCATCTGTCGTAGTTAATTTTAAGTTTTTTTCTGAACCGGTCGAAAAGAATACTTTCTCTCCTAATTCAATCATCAGTGTGCAGGTTGCAATCGAATTACTGATTCCTCTTTTTTCTGCCTCTTCATGGGCCCAGATTAATTTATCAAGATAAAAAGCCTGTGGTGTCTGTGTCCTGGCCAGATGCTCTCTTGGTACCGATTCCTCAGAACTTTCTTTATCCGGGGTCAGCAGCATCGCTTCAGCGCACGGGATTACCGTAATCGCAGATCCATGCTGCATACAACAGCTGATGTTGTCCGAAATAATTTCCTGGGATACCATCGGTCTGATCGCATCGTGAATCAGAACCATATCATCACTTTTTGCTACTTTAGACAATCCCATTACCCCATTCCTTAAGGAAGCCTGTCCATTTTCCCCGCCACTATATATCCATTTTAACTTTGTAATATTGAACTGATTCGCATATGCCCTTAATATTTCTTCCCAACCACTCAGACATACAACTGCTATGGCATCAATATTAGGGTGTTTTTGGAATGCTTCCAGCGTATATACAATTACCGGTCTGTCATTCACATTTATAAATTGCTTTGGAATATCCTGTTTCATTCTTTGCCCGCTTCCACCGGCAATCAGCATTGCGATATTCATACGTCACCTCATTTTCTGTCACTTTCTGTCTGGCACAAATCTTTTGTTTCATTCTGTTAATTTACATATCTTTTCAAATAAGCGCGCTGAAGATTTTCCGTCAACCGTTCGAAACATTCTTGCTCTTGATTCCATTCTTTTTTCCTGAAAGCTGTCATTTTTCAATACTTTTACCATACTTTCCATCAGCTCCTGCATTGTCTTTGCTTTTTGTTCCGGCATATAGACATCATGTTCAATGTAGCTGTCTCTTGTATTTGCTGTATACAATTCCCAGTCATAGTGGAATGCAATAACAGGGCGGTTCAGAAGCATAAAGTCGGAATACACCGAAGAATAATCCGTAATCAGTACATCAATCTTTTTCAGGAAAGAATACACATCTATTTCTGCATCTGCATTCAGGATATTAGAATAGTGAATTTTTTCAAACTCTCTTTTCAACTTTGACTTAGGATGCAGCTTCGTTATGAACGTAATATTTTGCTGCTGTAAAAATTCATTAAAAATATTTAAATCCATTATCTCAAAAAACACTTTTTCAGAATCTCTAAAGGTGGGCATATAAGCTGCAATCTTTTGCTTTTTTACTTTTAGTTCTTCTATTATTAATAACAGTTCTTGTTCTGCTGGTGTACACAAATTCGTGATATGACTTTCTTTCTTCTCAAACAACATATCATTACGTGGATAACCTTCTACAATAATATGGGGTAAATTCGTTGCAAAAGCAGAAGTAAATATCTCAGCCATGGCATCAGACGTAGCCAATGTATAATGATTCGGCTTTTCATCTGATAATCTGCGCAGCCAGGTGCACCATTTTTCCCAGGTATTTCCAGGGTGCCTGACCTTATCAAAAACATTATCATGATTTGTCTTTTTATTCCCTGATCCATGCCAAAGATTGATTTTTACAGCTCCTCCTGATAACCAAAAGTCAATATCTTTGGAATAATTATCAAAAATATACACTTTTGCTCTAAGTGAATACCAGATACCTTTAAAGGAATGGTAGTAATAGGATTCATATCCGTGTTCCTGTAAAAATAGCACGATTTGTTTATTGTGCGAGATCCAGACCGGTCTAATTCGGTCCGTTGCATTTTGTGACACATACAGGTACAGATATCTTGGATTTTCCGAGAATCTTTTCCCAAAAGTACAGCCAAAAGCCCATATTCTTTTACTTCTGGGTACTAAAAAAGAGAACCCATACACTGGCAACAAAAATAATTGTAACCAATATTTGATTCTCTCCGTTAGTTTTTTTCCCATATGCATCATCCTTGACCTTTTTTCAGATTTACTAAATAATGTATCGGCATAATGCATTATTTTCTAAAGGGCATTTTCATGATAATTGAAAGATACTTTTCTTCCTAAGTTTACCACTTCTTCAAAAATGTCTTTCTTTCCATCGGGTCCAATCTACTGACCTCAGGATCTCTATAATAGGAATCACTCTTCATGTGCTGAGTTGATACCTCTTCAAAAATTGCTCCTTTAACAGAGGAAAAAGAATGGTATTCACCTCGAAGAACAGTCTGCATATCTCCCGGTTTCAGCTTTTTCTCTTTCCCTCCATCAATTTGTATTGTAAGATCTCCGTACAATACCTGGAATGTTTCTTCCTTAATCCTGTGTGCATGTTCCGGATGTTTTTGTCCCGGAAGCACAATAATATATTTTTTACAATATTCACGATTGATAATATTAATAATAATCGCACCGTGCTGCCTGAAATGTTTCATTCCATAATGATGCGATAATTCCACCTCAAAGTCATCCCCGAGTGCAATTCCTGCTTCGTATAGCATACCTTTTGCATCATGAATCGCGTTGCGCACCACTCCAACACCTGTTATTTTCGCTGTTTCCGTTATCTTTTCATTTGCTTTATACGCTTTACTTGCAATCATACCATCCTTAAACTGCCCGCTGTTAAGCTGCTTGTCCTGACAAGGCATTGCATAGTACACATCACTCTCAGCAATCGGTTCGCCTTCTGCAATGTCACGTCTGGCATATACGCCACGCATCAGTGACTGTAAAGAATCTATCTCCGCCTGTGTGACATACTTGTCATTTTCTTTGCGCACTTTACAGATTTCTTTTGCAAGTATGGCAGATTCGACCCATTTGTCTGCCTGGTCCGGATTCATGGAATAGGCATTCAGCTGAATGGTCGGAGTCGGAAGTCCGACATGACGTTCCAGAATCTTAGCACCTTTTGCAACAGCCAGCATCGTTACCCTGTTATCATCCGGAGCTTCATGTCCGGAATATCCAATTGTAATGTCACGGTATCTGCGATTCATACGATCGATAAAGTCAAGCTGCAATCCTTTTAACGGTGCCGGATATTCAGCTATACAATGTAAAAATGCAAATTCACATCCCTTGTGCGTGAAGAAATTATATATCTTATCGATGTCTGATAATGTCTTGCCGCCCGTTGAAATGATAAGCGGCTGCTTCGATTGTGCCGCCTTGGTTAACAGGGGCCAGTCAAGTGAGCTGCAGCTTGCTATTTTTATAATATCGAGGCCCTGATCCATGCACCAGTCCACACCTGTCTCATCAAACGGTGTCGCCATTGTAACCATTCCTTCTGCACGCACCGCATCTACAAGCTGTGAAAACTGCTCGTAGCTCAACCTGGTACTTAAAAATCGCGGAATATGATTCACATCGGTTCTCTCTTTAAAATCCGGATGAATAAAGGTATCCAGTTCCCTGTACTGAAGCTTTACTGCTGCCCTGATATTATACTTTCTGGCGATTTTTCCCATTTCCTTAATAATATCGATTCCGTGCTCCACACTGCCCTGATGACTGTTTGCCATCTCGAAAATATATAAGTCTTCAAATATCTTACCGTTTTCCATAACTATTCCTCCCTCGTACCCACTGTTCTTTTTAATAATTCTCCCAGAACGCTTCCTTCTTCTGTTAAAACCTTTATAATATTATAGTTTTCCAATTTATGTAATATTTCTTTGTATTGTTCAACATTAGGCATTAATTTATACGGCATGATACAGGTGAATGTGTTCTGTTTGTAGATGATTTCAGCCATTGGCATTGGATTTTTTTTCGGAACCACCGATTCTCCATAGAGAGGGAGCATTCCGTTTTCAGCACCGTATTCACCAGATAGAATAATAATCACTTTTTGTGCATCCCGGACAAGGTCAAGACATTCTTCAAGCAGAGAGTTTTCTGTTTCCTGTTCATAATCCCTTATCAAAATTGCAACAGTTACCTCTTCTTTTCTTTTTTCAGCTTTTAGTGGCACTAATGATTCCTTTAATTCGTCATGATACTTCTCCAGCACTTGTTGATACAATTGTATTCCTATTTTGGCATCATTACGTTTCAGATACCACCACAAATAATATCTCTGCCTGCTATGTAAAAACGTATTGTTGCAAATTGTGCGTTCCAATGTTTCCAAATATTTTCTGTTATTTGTGCCTGCATATAAAAACGATAACACTATGGCCTGACAAATGATCATATCTTCTTTCAACGCAATGCTATGCTGATACATTGTATCTAAAAGCTTATTATATTCATTCTTTTCCTTTAATTCAAAGATTTGATCCAGAAAAAGCACAAATTCCATATATCCTTCCATATCCATATTGGGATCTATATATCGATGCACCGTTTCCCACTTTCTCTGCACATCATTATCATTGAATCTTCCTTTGCTTTTCTGAATCAGCTCGGCAAAACTTAGCTTTGCCAGATTCAATTTAGGCACAATATCCTGTCTGGTATTATCCACCGTCTCCTTCATCATGGATAAATAGGAGGCCCCTTTCCCAATTACCTCCAGTAATTCCTTTTGTTCATCTGTTTCCAGTTTATATACATTTTCAAGAAATTTTCCTACCCGTTCTTGTACCAGGCACTCAGGATAATACATAATAGGAGCACTTTCCAGATAATCTGCCACTTGTTTTGTTTTTTGAAATAATTTCACAAATTTTGCGGAATGATACGACTTTTCCAATACCATTTGCTTCATTTTGTCATAATCATAAACGCCCTGCTTTATTTTTTCTCTGGCTTCTTCTAATTTGATGGCCATACCGTCCATATAAGATATAAAATCATTACGCTCATCTTCATTTAATAAATTAGCTGTCAATTGAAAAATCTCTTCTATATTCACTTCTTTCACGCAATAGTCCGTAATTGCTTCTTTTAATGTACTGGCGACTGCACCATGAATCTTTGCTCCACCCTCCGTGGCATTCACAACAATTAAATTAGGTTTTAAAGCAATTTCACGTTCGAACCAATCTCTATATAATTTAAACTCCGCAGAAGACAAAATTTGTTCTCCGTCTGCACCTTCCAGATAACAGCTCGTAGGGCTAATATCTATATTCCACGTAGAACGAAGGCTTCCTTCTGCATGTGTCTTATTATCGGTATAAGCAAGGTCCTGTCCCACCAAAATAAATTTCTCAATACCGATTGATTCAGCGAAACTCATTGCGTCCGTGGCCACGGACCCACCGCTTGATAAAAGTGGGAGTACAATATGATGTTCTGTGAAAAATTTTTGAATATGCGGATTTGCATCATTAATAAAAAAACATGGAGCACGATGTCCCACAATCGCCACAGAACAAGTATGAAGATTCCCAACTAGCGGAATATCTTTTATCCTTTCATCTGTAAAGTGATACGGATTTTTATTTGCATCGACGCATACAAACATATCCGGCATAATGCCATGCTTCAGCAACACACTCACTGCACTATCCGCTGCGATAATAAGAGATTTTCCCTTTGCCTGCCGCAGTTCCTCAATATTTTTATTTAATGAAGGACCTGATGATACAATAATTGCCGTCGTCTCGTGCGGCATATATGCCCATAAACTTGAAATACTTTTACTATTGCAAAAATATGGATAATTCTTAAATACATTTTCATAAAATTTTTCCCCAAACCGTTGCAGTACCACCCGGTTCGAAATAATACTTTCAATGACCTGATTATAAATTTCAAAAACATAATTATATTTTTCCGGAAATATTTTTGCATAATTCAGATATTCGCTCAATCTTGCACCTGCAACATCTGCATAATCTAAATTATTTGCCCATAATGTATAAAGGTCATTTTCTCCTTTTTCCATTTCTCCACACATAATTTTGACGCGTGCAGAGGACAAAATATCCATAAAATCAAACTCCGAGAGTACAAATTTCAACAATTGTATCGTAGGCTCATAAATAAATATTTTTACATCTTTTTTCGTATTTTGAAGAAGTGTCCGCACAAACATACCATTTCCAATTCCAAACATCAGATACTTGGAATTATATAAGGCATCAATTCCTTTTTTCCATTTTTTCAGAAGTTCTTCGGAGTTATACATGGAATCTAATTGAAAGAAAGCTTCTTCCTTTTGGACATAAAGCACTTTTCTCCCCTCTATGACTTCTACCCCAAAATGATATTTGCTATCTGGCGTTTCTTCTATCACATTCGCCTCTGATAATACACTTTTTAATGCTGCCATCTCTTCCGGCATAGCATTTATGTTTCTCTGAAATTGGGTCGCATTCTCAGCATTTAACATTTTGACTACTCCAATCCTTTTTCCTTAATCATCTGTACATAATCTGACAAGTTTGCCCTAGTCTCATAATACAGAATATCTATCGCCAAAAAACGATCCTCACCGCTTAATGCAGTCGTGATACGTCCTAATTGTCCTACCCAATATTCCTGTTCTTCTTTCTTATCAGATAATTCCTTACGTTCATAGGATTCCACAATCCCTGGAAATACCTTTTTCAAATGTTCTGCCAGCACCGACAATAGATTGATCAATTCAATTTTATCCTGTCCCAATAGAATTAAAGTATATTTATCAATCACGGCTGTCAAAATATCTATTTCCAATAATAGTTGTTTCATAAAAAACCTCTTTTTCGACCTTTTAATACTATAGTATAGTATTTCACTTAAATAAACAATAGGAAACAGAACTGAAAAAAAGGATTGACATATGCCAATCCCTTCTTCCCATTAAAGTAGCCATTATCCAAGTAATGACAGAACTCCCTGATTTGACTGATTTGCCTGTGCGAGCATTGACTGACCAGCTTGTTGCAGAATATTGTTCTTGCTGTATTCTACCATTGTCTTAGCCATATCTGTATCACGGATAGCAGATTCAGCTGATGTTGTATTTTCAACAATGTTATCTAAGTTGGCAATTGTGTGCTCTAAACGGTTCTGAATAGCACCGAGTGATGAACGAAGCTTTGATACAGCTGCAATAGCCTGTGTAATCTTGCTGATAGCCTGTTGTGCTGCATATTGTGTTGATACACATACCCATTTACCTGTTACAGATTTAGAACCGCTAGCTCCATCACTGTACTGTAATGAGTTTCTAAGACCAAGTCCTGTAGCACCGAAGCTCCTCATAGTCTTGTCTTCAAAAGTAATTGAATTTCCATCTTTGTCATAATATGTAGCATCAGCAATCTTGCTATTGATTTTATTCATATTGATAGAAATTGTAATTCTCTGTGTGCTTACATTAGCTGCACCTACCTGAACTGTGTTAGAGAAAGAACCATCTAACAATTTCAATGTGTTGAACTCAGTAGATTGTTTTACTCTTGAAATTTCTGAACAAAGAGCATTTACTTCTGCCTGGATAGCACGTCTGTCAGCTGTGGTATTGGTACCTGTTGATGACTTAACTGCTAACTCGTTCATACGCTGTAACATGCTGTGAACTTCTGTCAAAGCACCTTCAGCTGTCTGTACACAAGATACACCGTCCTGAGCATTAGAAGAAGCTTGTGTAAGTCCTCTGATCTGGCTTCTCATTTTCTCACTGATTGTTAATCCTGCTGCATCATCTGCTGCACGGTTAATTTTGTAACCAGATGATAATTTCTCAGTAACCTTAGCCTGTGATGTTGTTGTGATGCCTAACTGTCTGTTAGAGTTCAGCGCTGTCATGTTGTGTTGTACTACCATAATATTTTCCTCCTTGAATATATGGTGGCTTCCATGCCACTCAATTTTGTTTGTTGTAATGAAGCTTGCCAGCCGTACGCTCTTTTAAGGTTCATTACTTTTCGTTAAGTAAGTTTCTTTACTCATATATTATATCGGAATAAAGAATAAAAACTTTATACCGGATAATATCTTTTTTTATTTTTTTGTGTCCAATATCTGCGGATCAACACGGTTCACGCGATTCATATTTTTATAGTAGCTGCTGGCTGCCGCAGTTATTTTTTTAGATGTCCGAAGTTTCTTTCTGGCATGGGAAAAATACTGTTCTATAATATCTCTGTTCTTACGCTCCATTCCCTGTATTCTGACACTTTGATCCGTGATAATGGTAATCAGCTTCTGCATCTGAATGATTTCATTTGCATACTGAGATTTATTTTTGTTCAATACCTCTTTTACGCGTTTATAAAGAATCTCAAACCCCTCATCCAAGTCGTTCAGCTTCTGTATCAGATCAGATTTTTGCATCGTACATTTTTCAAATGTATCCAGATCTACCGGCTCTGATTTAAAGATTTCGTACTGTTTCTGACTCTTTTCTATGATTTGATCCAGAATATGCGTTTTCTTCTGCAGACTTTCCACTAATATTTGCACATATTTTTCTTCCATCATTGCCCTCTCTGGTAATATCCGTTCGCGCCTACCTCGCCGGCGCCTTTTTCATCACTTCAAGCCAGGTATCCCGCATACCCCGCAAATGTACCAATACCTCTTCCAATATGTCCTTGTCCTTTTTGGCATTTGCTTCTCGCAGTCTTTCCAGCAGATAAGTATACACAGCATCAAAATCCTTTGCAACCTCATAGGAACGATTCAGCGTAATCTGAAATTCCTCGATAATTCTCTGTGTCTTCATAATATTATTATGTGCCTTCTCTACATTTTCCTGTTCAATCCCCAGGATTGCCATATTACAGAATTTAATTGCTCCCTCATAGAGCATCAATGTCAGTTCTGCGGGCGATGCCGTCATTATTTTATTGTTTTGGTACTGTGCATATGCATTATTCATCTGCATGATAGGTGCCTCCTTGTTCCTATTCTGCTTATTTAAGTGATATTATTATACATCAAATTTATGAACTGAACAATGAACTTACAGCACTCTGTGTCGAATTCAGTTTGGAAATTGCTACCTCCATCGCACTGAATTGAGAATAGTATCTGTCCTCCAGTGCTGTGATTCGCTCCTCCTGGTCTTCAATTTCCTCGGTATAATCGTCGTATTCTGACTGCATCTTCTTGTCATCATAGATATTATAAACGCTTCTGTAGCTGCTGCTTCGCATCATTGTATTCAGTTTAGTATAAAGATTGCTTGTCAGCTTTGAAAAAAACGTTGCCACACTAGTTGGGTCACTGGCTATTGCTGTTTTCAATTTATCTGTCTGACTGGAAACAGAACTATCCGAAGAATCTCCTGCGATATGATAGGCTCCTTTTTCATTGTCTGCTGCCAGGAAGTAGCTTAATGTCTCAATCCCGTAATCTGTCAGACTTGTTTCCTCACCATTGACCGTAAAACTTTGCAGCATAGCTGTTTTAAAAGTAGATGTCACAGTGCTCAGATTAGAATCCCTGCGTAACAGTGCTGCCTTGACCTTTGCCTCCCAATCCTCTATCTGGGTATCTGTCATGGCATCCTTTTCATCATCAGACAACGGTTCATATCCTTTTGCCGAATCTGCGTTATACAAGGAATCAAATTCATTTACCAGAGCGTTATATCCTGTTATGAAATTCTTTATCATGTCATAGATAGAATCCACATCGTCCTGTGTATTAATTGTGGTCGGTGTATAAGTTGTCTCCGATGACGCCACACTGGAAGAGCTCTTGTCCACTTCATTTCCATCTGCATCATAATATTTGGTAGAACTTGCTGAAACAGTCTGGGCCGTTATCGTCAGATTGTTTACAGAAAAATTGTTAGTAGAAGACTCAAATTCCGCTCCATTTAGTTCAATAACAGCATTCTGCCCTTTAATCCGAACTGCCGAAGAACCGCTTCCCAGTGAAGTAATATACTTAGCACTTGCTATCTTGGCATCCAACTGTGTCTTTGCCTGATCTGCCAGCGTAGTATCCTCCACCCCATCACCGTCTGTATTCAATAATACCTTATTGCTGTCTATCTTGCTCTGGACAGAAGAAATCGATTCATCAAAATTCTTAACGCTGTAAGCTACCTCAAGTTTCTGCGTCAGTTCTTCCTTTTCAGCATCCAGTGCTGCTTTCTGTGTTTCATAGTCAGCTGCGTTTGTATCCAAAGCTGCATATCTTGTATTAAAGTCTTCCACCGCAGCTTCAATATTGGTAACCTTTTCTGTTAACGTATCCCCTGCAATAGAATCATAGATTTCCTGATTGGTAGCACTGGAAGTATCACTTTCATCAGAATTCTTGGCAAGATACTCTGTTTTTGCCGAATTATAACTATCTATCTGCGCCTGATAGGTCGTGTTTTGATCGATATAAACTTGTTGAATCTGCGCAAGCATCGTATTATAGGCATCTGTATAAGCGGTCGTTTCCTTTTCCAGAGCCGCATATGCCTTTGTCGTATCATCAATATCACTGCTTGCGACCAGACCTAACGATGCCAGTGCAGAAGTTCCTGCATCATTTGTACCAGTGATTGTAAAATCATTATCTTCACCGCTCGATTTTGCACTTATGAAAAAACGTTGATTTATCTCATCAAAACTCGCTGTGACACCTGCATTCGTCAATTTTGTTACAACACTGCTGATTGTATCCGTGCTGGAGATAGAAATCGCCGTATTTTTCCCCGAAACCGATACGTTAATGCTCGCTGTTTCTCCAGTACCCACTGCACCCAGATCTGCCATGGTCGTCGTAGAACTGTAGGAAGCGCTTGAACTGAGCTTCGCTCCGGTCAGATAACCAGAAGTAGCAAGCTGTTTTACGGCAAGTGTCTGCGTTCCATTAGTGGCACTGTCTCCCGCTACGATCGTAGCAATTGAAGAATCCGTAACTGTCGTCTTTTTCTTTACATAATTTGATTCATATTGTAAATTTCCCAGTGTAGAATTAAAAAAGCTATATACTTTTGCATTTAATGTCTGCCATGCCGACTGTGTCCACTCAAGCTTCGTTTGCTTTTTTTCTAATTCCGTTTTTTTTGTACTTTCTGCTTTTACCAATTCCTGAACAATACTATCCGTGTCCAGTCCCGAACTGATACCTGAGATTCTGATTGACATAGTAGCCCTCCTATCTTTTCTCATCCACCATAAGACCAGCCAGCTCCCACGCTTTCGCGATCATATCCAGTGTCTTTTCCGGTGGAAATTCTTTGATAACATCCTTTGTATCCTTATCGACTATCTTAATCGTAACGCGGTTCGTCTTCTCATGAATTCCAAAAATCGCTTCCGAATTAAACATTTTTTTATTTAATTCTTCTACTGCCTTTTTAATCTTTTCATTTGCTGCCTGCTGGTTCTGCTTTCCATTTTCGATTTCCGAATCCGTATCTGCCGATTTTTCTACTACATTTGTAGTATCTTCTGCCCTTTTCTGTGTAATTTCCGTGATAACTTCCTTGTTATCAGCCTCTGTTTTCTGTACGGTGTCAATTTTTTGTACTGCCTGTGTCTGATATACCACAGCATTACCTACTGATTCAATTGCCATCCTATCACCTCCATGTGATGTTCACAATTCATTATTAGTCTCCCTATAGCAACTACCTGCTATCTAGCATTTATATCGGTAAATATGCAAAAAATGTTTATAGATACTATAAACATTTTTGCTGTCTGTCACTATATCAGTTTCTTTAATGCATCAATCCCTTGTGCATCCATAGCCTCCTTATTGGCTTCCTGAATCTGGATATATACTTCTTTTCTGTAAACAGGTACTTCTTTTGGTGCTGTTATACCAAGTTTTACCTGTTCTCCCTTAATCTCCAGAACTGTTATCTCAATATTATTATTAATAATAAGGGCATCATTTTTCTTTCTCGATAATGCTAGCATATCATTTGCCCTCCTTTTCCACTGCTTCTTTCGCAGCAAGCAGCCTTTCATATATTGGGTATTTTACCTGATACATCTCACCCTCTACAATAATCTGGCAGGCTCTTTTTTCTTTCGCGTTAATGATGATAGGAGCCTTGAGATTCACTGACATTTGGGTAATATCTTTAGGAACCGTTACGGTTACAAGCACAAGCATCTCCTCCGGATGCAATTCACCGGTCGACAGCAGCAGTTCATCATTTACCTGCGGGTCATAGCTTCCAAGAATAGCCAGCGGATCTACTACGGGCATTGCAAATTCCGGTTTCTGCATGGATTGCAGCCAGCGAATACTTGCATTTTCACCGCTCTCTTCATCATAAATCAGAGCGAACTCTGTCAGATCCGGATAACCGATTATCCCATTGGCAAATCGAAGGATTTTATCCGCATCAATTGTCACTTCTCCAAAAATTCTTGTATTCACTACCATATTATATGCTCCTATCTACGATTCTTAACTCTCATCGCCATCTTATATGTAATTCATCAGGGAATTCTGTACTATCTTGCTCGTTGCCAACAGGGCGGCATCATATGCTGTCTCAGCACTTTTTAACTCAACTGCCACTTCTGTCACGTCGGCGCCTTCATTTTCAGTTACCAGA
>JAEWWQ010000044.1 GCA_023458855.1 Bacillota bacterium | reverse complement strand
GTCTGCCACCTGTTCAAAATTCTCTTCCGGAACTTTTGCAGCGAACAGGGCGCTCTGATATCCCATCGCATTGGCGTCAAACGTTCCCCCTAAACGGCGAATATACCCCTCTTCTTTCAACCGTTGGATTCTTTCTACGATCTCATGTCGCCCAATCCCCAGTTTCTCTCCTATGTTACCATATGGATCACACGTTAATGGAAGACCCTTTTGGAGAAGATTCAGCAATTCTTTATCCAATTCATTCATAATTTTCATACCTCTTTACCTTCTATAGCACCAAGGTTCCTGTGCCATATAACTTTTATTATAGTAATAGGCACGGGCTCTGCATCCGCCGCATAGTCCAATGTATTCGCACTTGCCGCATTCCCCTTCGTAGGCACTAAAATCCCTGAGCTGTTTAAAAACAGGAGCCTCTTTCCATATCACATCAAAGGGCTGCTGCCGCACATTGCCTGCCTCCACACCCAGATAAGGACAAATATTGACTTCTCCCTTAGGCAAAACACTACAATAAGAGATCCCCGCCAGGCATCCTCTGGTGAATCTTTGTTCTATTCCCATATCTTTTGCCATTGCCATAAACTGGGGCGCACAGGTAGGCTTCAGTTCTATACTCGTTTTCCCTTGCTTTTCCAGAACTTTGCGAATCATATGAAAATATGCTTCCTTTTTCAAGGAATCTTCCTCCATATCAACGCCTCTGCCCGTTGGTACCAGAAAAAATGGATGAAGCGCATGAACTCCTCTTTTTTCATAAAAATCTACCATTTTTTCAAATTCTGATTCATTTTTCTCGGTTAAAGTCAGATTAATCTGCACACGCAGACCAGCCTCCAATGCATTTTCTATCCCCAGCTGGGTCTGATCATATGCACCTTTCATTCCCCTGAACTCATCATGATAATCCTTATCCAGACTATCCACACTTATGGCTATTCCCCGTAACCCGCTATCTTTAAGCTCCCTTGCTGCTTCTTTAGTTAACAGGGTACCGTTGGTTCCCATAGCCGGAATCATCCCCTCCTGCTTTGCCATTCTAACAAATTCAAAGATATCGCTCCTTAGAAGCGGCTCTCCTCCGCTTAAGATCAAGAGTTTAAATCCAGCCTTGTTCATTTGCTTAATTAATGCCAGTCCCTCTGCAGTCGTCAACTCTTCCTCAACAGTTTCCCCGGGGCCTGATTCCCGGTAACAATGTTTACAAGACAAATTGCATCTCTTTGTGGTATTCCATGATACTAGATTCATTTATGTATCTCCTCATCTGTAAAATAACAGGCAGGATCCTCATTCCAGATATCAGAGGTACTCAATGCTCTTGCTCTGAAATTGCCGTTGCATTGATCGAGCCATTTACAGTCTTTGCATCTTCCTTTTAAATAGGTCTTTCTATCACGTAATTTTTGTAAAAATTCATTTCCTTTACCGTCCCAAATATGCCCAAAGCTTTCTTCCCGCACATTTCCCAATTTGATCTCTTTCGTAAACTGGTCAATATACACGTTTCCCTCCCAGTCGACAGCACTGATTGCTACACCCGATCGATTTCCACCATTGATGGAAATCAATCTCATTATTTCCTCTGCCTGAATAGGATTCTTGTCCTTCATATAGCGATATAAATAGATACCATCACAATGATTATCCACAGTGAGAATCTCTGTTTTGATTCCCCTCTTTTGAAAGTCAAACGTTTTTTCTATGATAAAATCCAATACTTTTCGTTTTTCTTCCTGCGTTAAATCTTCATTTTGTATCGCAGAACCTCTGCCGGAATAAACCAAATGGTAAAAACATACCCGTTCGATTCCTTCCTTCTCAATTAAATCAAATATTTCAGGCAATTCCCGGGCGGTTTCTCTGCTCAACGTCAGTCTAAGTCCTGTTTTTTGTTTTACTCCATAACAATTCCTGATTCCCGATAATGCCTTTTCGTACGCACCCGGCACGCCCCTGAACTTATCATTGACCGCTTCCATCCCATCTAAACTAATACCTACATAACTCACCTCTAACGCTTTTATTTTAGCCGCTACCTCTTTATCAATTAAAGTGCCATTCGTTGAAATCACCATTCTTAATCCGATTGACTTTCCGTAAGCTAATAATTCCAGTAAGTCCGGCCTCATGAAAGGTTCCCCGCCTGAAAAAAGCAATACGGGAACATGATACGCAACTAATTGGCCCATAAAGCGCATCGCTTCCTCAGTCGTCATTTCATTTTCCTCTTTCGGTCCTGTGCAGCTGGAATAACAATGACGGCATCTCAAATTACAGGCTTTTGTACAATTCCATACCACAATCGGCCCGCTTCCAATCGTTGTCCCTCGCTGATAATTTTCTGCACCCCGGCTATATCTTAACGTATCTCCATAATATTCACTGCCTAAAAGAAGTTTCGAAAAACTAACCATACACTCACCCCCACTCTATTTATAATTTCTTTAAACTGTTATTTCAACACGGTTTCCTTCCGGGTCCGCTACACAACTTTCAAAATACCCATCGCCGGTTCTTCTTAAGGGACTTAATAACAGATATCCATCTGCCATCAGTAACTCGGTAAGCTTTTTTACATTCTCCTCACTTCCTAATGAAAATGCAATATGGCTATAACCGTTGACTTTATCCATATTATTGCGAACCATCAGATTTTTATGTGCCATAATCTCAAGTCTCACTCCGGAATCAAACGTTATGAAATAGCTTTGAAACCCGCTGTTATTAACATATTTCTGATTGGCACTGCCATTAAAATATTTCACATAAAAATCTTTGACCTTTTCTATATCAGAAACGTATACTCCTATATGTGCAATTATTGATTTCATATCTAAATCCTCCAAAATTTATGTTTTGTTATATTAACTCTTCACGCCCATAAATTTTACAAATATACTGTTTCTTTTATACTGAAATAGACAATCCATCGTCTGCATCCCCAAACGCTTTTTCCGATAACCGTTAAATTTACCGAAACATATTTCTATTAATACTTCCAAAATATAAATAGAATTCATTTGATTGTCTACCATTTTCTTTCTGTAGCGTTCCATAATAGGTCTCGAATAGTCAAGTCGATACCCCTTCTGAATAAGATTGGGTATATTCTCATTCCACGCTTTTTCTACTGCTTCTTGCGTATGTGGAATACGTAGCACCAGATACTTCCCACCATCCAGATTTCTTCTCAATATACTAGTATCGTTCATTAGTACCTTATTTTCAACACCATACTTTCCAGTCCGCCTCATATATAAAATTTCTAATCTTGGCATCATTTCCAAACTAATAAATATAGCACCCTCTAAATTCATCTTACCATTCATAAAATTTGCTCCATTCATTTTAGTACACCGGTGTCTTGGAAAAATCATATATCCAATTAAAATGAATTTCAACAAGTTTTTTTAAAAACCTTAACCCGTAGCCACCTGTTCGTGAACTAAGGGTGCTGTTTCGTTCCATTATTTCTTCCTCTTAAAGAACTTTTCATCATACGGGAACTGCTAAAAAGTATCTTCCCCCTGTGTCCGATTTTCTATCGCTGCTTGGTAAGTGTAGCCTCTCATGGTTTTGTGGCAAATGTGAGGCGATTTGAAACCCTGTGAAATCAAAGAGATTTCTGCACTATTTCAAGGTGGACAGCTTGATAGAGGCAATTCCTGCGAATTGTGCCAGCTTTGCCGGGTTTGGAAAGCGGTTGATATCTCCGATCTCCGACATAATTTTTACTGCTGTTGTGATATTCACACCTGGTATGGTGGCTAAGGTGCTCCCCATGGCATGATACATCTGTTCCAGTTCATTATCGACTTCCTTCAGCTGCTACTCATAATGAAGAAGGTCTTTGACCAGTCCCCGGGTAATGACATCTCTTGCATCCTGAAATTCCTTGGGTTTGGTATGGTCTTTTTGGACAGCATTCAGGATAATCTGACACTTATTTATGGAGCATTGGTTATGGCTTCTTTGTCTCAATTCCTCTGCAAGGCTTTCTGGTGTCTTCCCTTTCAAGTATTTCTCCGAAGGGTAATTGCCCCAGAAGTACAGGGCGGTTTGCCTGCTGATATCCTGGAAAAACAGTTTATAACTGGGATATGCCATAGTGATCTGCTCATGCAGCTGATTCTTCAAGCGAATGCGCTGGGTCATGATATTATCACGTCTGTTTACTAACTGTGACAGAGACCAGTAGGCATCATTGGGACAGGCATCGGGCAGGGAAGCTAACATGTTGATGGTGGCAAGTGCGATGGCTTCCGCATCATCACTATCACTTTTTTTATACATAGCACGGCATTTGGCCTGACGGTGGGCAAGAGAAGTATTCACATCTTTTACTATAAATCCTTTCGCAATAAGCCAGACTGCCAAGCTGCGTCCATAACCATAGGCATTCTCTAAACCATAAATAGGTTCTTTGTTTTCAATACAAAATTTCATGACTTTTCTTA
>JAEWWQ010000043.1 GCA_023458855.1 Bacillota bacterium | reverse complement strand
ATGGGCAGAGAGAGGATAAAGCGGGAACTTCGTTCGATGAGGCAAGAATTGTAATAGAAGTACGTGGCAATACATTGAAGTACGTGAGCCGCGGCGGATTGAAATTAGAAAAGGCAATGGCTGAGTTTGACCTTGTCCTTCAGGACAAGGTATGTATGGATATAGGAGCTTCTACCGGCGGATTTACAGATTGCATGCTGCAGAATGGTGCGGTAAAGGTATATTCTGTAGATGTTGGTCATGGGCAGCTCGCATGGAAACTCCGTAATGATCCGAGGGTCATCTGCATGGAAAAGACGAATTTTCGTTATATGGTAAGAGATGATATTGAAGATGATCTCGATTTTGCATCTGTGGACGTTTCTTTTATTTCATTAACAAAAATATTGGAACCTGCCAGGAATTTATTAAAGAATCATGGGCAAATGGTATGTTTGATAAAGCCGCAATTTGAAGCGGGAAAAGAAAAAGTAGGTAAAAAAGGTGTCGTAAGAGAACCGGAAGTGCATAAAGAAGTGATACAGAAGATATTAGATTATGCAGATGCAATCGGATTTGATATTTTAAAACTTGATTTTTCACCGATCAAGGGACCGGAAGGAAATATAGAATATCTGGTTCATATCGAGAAGAACCAGGCGAAAGTAGAAGCAATAGAACATATCATACAGGACCATATCCATGACGGAACGACCTATAAGCCGGAAAAAATATCGGAAAGTGACAGATTTGCGCCAATCATTGAAGATATCGTTAAAATAGCACATCAGAATTTATAATGGGAGCAAAATGAAAAGTTTTTTTATCATAACCAACAGACAAAAAGATAAGAACCTGCAGGTAACGCATGAAATCGAATCCTACCTGGAAAGGCATAATTGCCGGTACAAGACACAGATTACGAATGACTGCGGTGAGGGAGATTTTTATACGAATGTAGAGGATATTCCAGATGAAGTAGAATGTATTCTGGTGTTGGGAGGAGACGGTACCTTATTGCAGGCTGCTAACGATACCATAGAAAGAAATCTTCCTTTGATTGGAGTGAACCTCGGAACGCTTGGGTATCTTGCAGAAGTAGAACAGCCTTATATTGAAAACGCCTTAAGGGCATTGATTGCGGGAGAAGCAGAAGTTGCAAACCGAATGATGCTGGATGGCTGTATTATAAGAGATGGAAAAAAAATAGAACAGGAACAGGCACTAAATGATATTATTATATCAAGATTTGGTTCTCTTCGTATTTTGAACTTTAATATTTATGTAAATGATTTATTTTTAAAAGGCTATCATGCAGACGGTATTATTATAGCAACACCAATGGGATCCACGGGATATAATATGTCAGCAGGGGGACCCATTGTAGAGCCAAAAGCAGAATTAATGGTACTGACACCGGTTTGTCCACACACATTTAATACCAGAAGTATTATTCTTGCTCCGGAAGACGTTATTACAGTGGAGATAGCACCCGGCAGGGAGGGGCAGAAACAGGATATTGAAGTCAGTTTTGACGGAAATCATAAGGTGACTTTAGTTACTGGTGATAGAATACAGATTACGCAGTCGGATAAAAAAGCAAAGATTCTGAAACTAAACAAAGTAAGCTTCTTGGAAGTTTTGCACAAAAAAATGAGTGAGTCCTGATTATGAAACAAAAAAGACAAAACAAAATTGTAGAATTAATAGAAAAACATGATATTGACACACAGGAAGAATTGACCAATCGTTTAAGAACAGCAGGATTCAGTGTGACACAGGCAACTGTATCCAGAGATATCCGGGAATTAAGATTGTCAAAGGTACCGTCGGGAACAGGAAAACAGAAGTATATCGTAATGAAGACGGACGATTCCCATATGAATGAAAAATATGTTCGTGTGCTGCGTGACGGACTGGTGTCTATGGATATGGCACAGAATATACTGGTGGTCAAGACGGTATCCGGTATGGCGATGGCGGTAGCAGCGGCATTAGATGCAATGAAGTTTCCAGAGATCGTGGGAAGCATAGCTGGTGACGATACCATTATGGCAGCGGTCAGAAGTGTAGAAGATACAGTTATTTTAATGGAAAAAATTCAAATCATGTTATAGGTATTCCTTATTAAAAAAATAGAAAAGGCATATGTGGTACGATGTCTGGAGAGATACATAAGGAGTAAGAATATGTTAGTGAGTTTACATGTAAAAAATCTGGCACTGATTGATGAAACGGAAGTTTATTTTGGCGGCGGACTGAATATCCTGACCGGTGAAACCGGGGCAGGAAAATCAATTATTATCGGGTCTGTTAATCTTGCACTTGGAGCAAGAGCGGATAAAGATATGATAAGAACCGGTGCCGAGTATGCGCTGGTGGAATTGGTATTTCAGGTACAACAGGAAGAACAATTGCTGGCGATCAAAGCGATGGATATTCCAATGGAAGAAGATGGAACGCTTCTGATTCAACGGAAGATTATGCCAAATCGGAATGTCAGTAAGATTTGCGGCGAGAATGCGACTACAAAAATGTTAAAGGATCTGGCAGGAATATTGATTGATATTCATGGGCAACATGAACATCAATCTCTTTTTCATATCAAAAAGCATATGGAATTATTGGATGAATTTGCGAAGGAAGAGTTGGTTCCGGTCAAAGAAATTATTTCCATAAAATACAGAGAATATTTGGAATACAGCCAGAAGCTGGATCAGGCGATAGACCAGTCTGCGAAAGAAAAGGAAATCTCATTGGCTGAATTTGAAATAGAAGAAATCGAGCGTGCCAGAATTCAAGCCGGAGAAGATGATATATTGGAAGCTGATTATTCCAGAATGCGGAATATGAGTAAAATAGTAGAAGCGGTTGGAACAGTGTATCGTCTGACAGGGTATGACAGTACGGAAGGTGCAGGCGGAATAATTGGAAGAGCCGTTAGGGAAATGAAGGGTGTTCTGTCCTATGATACGGAATTGGAATCTATGGACGAGACATTAAATACAATTGATGAACTTTTGAATGATTTTAATAGAAATGTTGCAGACTATATTTCAGATATGAAATTTGATGAACAGGATTTCAGGGATACAGAAGAACGTCTTAACATTTTAAATCATTTAAAATCAAAATATGGTTCCACTTTGGAAGATGTTCTTGCCTATCAGGAAGTGCAAAAGGAAAAACTTGACAGGCTACAAAATTATGAACAATATAAAGAAAAATTATATCTGGAATTGCAAAAAACGAAAGCAGAGTTAGATTCCTTATGTGAGAAAGCGTCATCAATACGTCAGAAGTATGCAGAGCAATTGTCTGCAAAAATGACACATGCATTGCTTGATCTGAATTTTTTGGAGGTAAATTTTGAAATTCAGGTACGCAGAAAGGAACAGTATCAGAAGTCTGGTTATGATGAAGTAGAATTTATGATATCAACGAACCCAGGAGAACCAATGAAATCGCTTTGCAATGTAGCAAGCGGCGGTGAGTTGTCCCGTATTATGCTTGCGCTGAAAACAGTAATTGCTGAGAAAGATGAAATTGAGACATTGGTATTTGATGAGATTGATGCGGGCATAAGCGGTAAAACGGCCTGGAAGGTATCAGAACAGCTTGCAATATTAGGAAGGAACCATCAGATTATATGTATCACACATTTACCGCAGATTGCAGCTATGGCAGATAGTCATTTTGTAATTGCCAAAAAAGCATTTGGCGGCACTACCAGAACTTCTATTGAGGAAATCAAAGCAGAGGAGGAAATCAAAGAGCTTGCAAGACTTCTTGGCGGAGATGTAATAACAGAAGCAGTAATGAATAATGCAAAAGAAATGAAAGATTTGGCAGTAAATTCAAAACAATTTGAAAGTAAATTTTAAGAATCTTCATATACTAAGAAGGACATCGATAAGATGTCCTTCTTTTTCTATGAGGCTGCCAAAGCAGCAGACAGGAGTGAATATGGCAAATGGTAAATGCTTGATTATATATAAAAAAATATTAATTCTATTATTAGCCCTTGGGATTATAGCAATTCCTTCTTATTGGTATTATGATATCTATACAAGAATACCCGCTGTTATAAGAATACATGCAGGTCAGGAACAAAATATCAATCTGAAAGTTCCTGTAAGCGGAGAGTTGTATCAAAAAAAAGAAGATAGCAAAATCATACAGACCACAGCGGTTCCGGCAGAAAGTATACATGTGCAGCTGGATAAAGAAATCACGATTGCACCAACGTATGCCAACCAGTATCAGATGAATCTGAAATTATTTGGAATGATACCGTTTAAAAATGTAGATTTACAGGTGATTCAGGATATTTCGCTCATTCCAGCAGGAATTCCAATTGGAATCTATGTCAAAACAGAAGGAGTACTTGTAATTGACACCGGAAAATTCAAAGATCTGAATGGCGACTGGCAACAGCCAGCAGAGCATATTTTGCAAGGCGGAGATTATATAGAAAAAGTAAATGGGATTCCGGTCACCAGTAAGAAAGATTTTATTAATTGTATTGCAGCCTGTGGAGGTAAGGAGATGATTCTTACAGTTTTACGCGGTGAGGAGACAATTGATGTTAAGATCGAAGCTGTGCAAAATGAAAACGGCGAATATAAAGTAGGGCTGTGGATTCGGGATAGTGCGCAGGGTATTGGAACACTCACCTATATTGACAATAAGAATAAGTTCGGCGCATTGGGGCATGGTATAAATGATATTGATACTTCGGAACTTATGGATTTGAATTATGGAACTCTCTATACTACAAAAATTTTATCTGTTACTCCAGGTAAAAGTGGAGTTCCCGGAGAAATAACAGGTGTCATACAATATGAGGAAGAAAATATACTTGGAGAAATCAGTGCAAATACACGTGATGGCATATTCGGAAACGGAAATGAACAGCTTGTAGAGCAATTGGATACAACTGCCCTGCCTATAGGATTAAAACAAGAGATTCAGATTGGTCCGGCAGAAATCGTATGTACCATAGATGACACTACAAAGTCTTATCAGGTGAATATTACAAAGGTGGATTATACTGCTAAAAATAGTAATCGGGGAATTCTTTTGGAGGTAACCGATCCGGAACTACTATTGAAAACAGGAGGTATTATTCAGGGTATGTCAGGTGCACCGATTATTCAGAATGGTAAAATCATAGGAGCTGTTACCCATGTTCTGGTTCAGGATGCAACCAAAGGATATGGTGTGTTCATTGAAAATATGTTAGAAAGTCAGGTGACTGGAAAGTAATCATGAAATATTGCAGTTATTTATAATTTTTGCAGAAATGCTGGCGAATGTATCAATTTTTCGCGATGCATAAGAGTTGAAACATAAATTGACAATCCTATATAATAAATAGGAACGATAATTGGAATTTTATGGATGGTAAGACAATAAAATTTCGAGGAATGCGTTAAATTCATGAATGGAGGATTATTATGGAACAACTTGATGTAGTGACCACAAAAGATAATGAACAAATGTTCAAAATACTAACTGATCTCATCAGTAAAGATAAGGAATTTCAAATCATGATTACTGTTCCGGCATCAGATAAGCAATCTGGAAACAGGATTGAAAACATGATTCAGCCAAAGCAGACAGAAGTACGTGATTTGGAAAAAGATGTTACTGATATGATACATGAGATTGGAGTACCGGCACATATCAAGGGATATCAGTATTTACGAGAGGCAATTATGATGTCCGTAGAAGATATTGATACGCTGAATTCTATAACAAAAATATTATATCCGATGATTGCGAAAAGATTTCAGACAACACCCAGTCGTGTAGAAAGGGCAATCAGACATGCAATTGAAGTAGCATGGAGCAGAGGAAGAATGGAAACGCTGGATGCACTATTCGGGTATACGATTAATACCGGAAAGGGAAAGCCGACAAATTCAGAATTTATAGCATTAATTGCAGATAAAATAAGGGTACAATACAGAAATGGATTCGGAAATTAAATCTTTTACTGAAGTGGGAAATGATGTATAATATCTTCTAAATAAACATTTTCTTAATGGGGGAGAAAATGTATTTGATAGAAGATACGAATTGGAGGATTTTCAATGAAAAATATATTATTTGTTGCTTCAGAAGGTGTTCCTTTCATTAAGACAGGAGGTCTGGCCGATGTCGTAGGTTCGTTGCCCAAATGCATTGATAAGAACTATTTTGATGTTCGTGTTATTATGCCGAAATATGTTTGTATCAAACAACAGTGGAAGGATATGATGAAGTATAAGACCCATTTTTATATGGATTTTCATTGGAAAAATGTTTATGTAGGTATTATGGAAGCTGTCGCAGACGGAGTTACCTATTATTTTATTGATAATGAGTCTATGTTTGACGGTACGACTCCATATAGTAATGATGTATATGGGGATATCGTAAAATTTGCATTTTTTTCAAAAGCCGCATTGTCAATCTTACCGGTCATAGGTTTTCGACCGGACGTCATTCATTGCCATGACTGGCAGACAGGGTTAATTCCAGTGTACTTAAAAGAGCGATTTCACGAGGGTGATTTTTATAGAAACATGAAATCGGTCATGACAATCCATAATCTAAAGTTTCAGGGGAAATGGGATGTAAAATCAATGATCGAAATAACGGGACTGCCTTCTTACTATTTTACGCCGGATAAGCTGGAAGCATATAAAGACGCCAATCTATTAAAAGGCGGTCTGGTATATGCAGATGCAATCACGACAGTAAGCAGTACTTATGCAGAAGAAATTAAGACAGAGTTCTTTGGAGAGGGGATGCACGGACTGCTTCAGGCGAGAAGCAGGGACCTAAGGGGAATTCTGAATGGAATAGATTATGAAGAGTATAATCCGGAGGCTGATAAATTCCTTGTTCATACATATAATCCGATTAATTTTCGGAGGGAGAAGATTAAGAATAAAAGAGCGTTGCAGGAGGAACTGGGATTAGAGCAGGATGATAAGAAGTTCATGATAGGGCTTGTATCCAGACTGACAGATCAGAAAGGAATTGACTTGGTCGCATATGTTATGGATGAATTATGTCAGGATGATGTGCAGATTGTAGTATTGGGAACGGGGGAAGAACAGTACGAGAATATGTTCCGTCATTATGACTGGAAGTATCATAATAAAGTGTCTGCTAACATTTATTATTCTGAGGAGATATCACACAAAATATATGCATCCTGTGATGCATTTCTGATGCCATCTTTGTTTGAGCCATGCGGACTAAGTCAGCTTATGGCACTCCGTTATGGGACAGTCCCTATTGTCAGGGAAACCGGTGGATTAAAGGATACGGTCGAACCATACAATGAGTTTGAAAATACCGGGACTGGATTCAGCTTTATTAATTATAATGCACACGAGATGCTTAGAACAATCCGCTATGCAGAAAAAATCTATTATAATAAAAAGCGGGAATGGAATAAAATCGTAGACAGGGCGATGGCATCTGATTTCTCATGGACGGTATCGGCAGCGAAGTACCAGGAAATGTATGACTGGTTAATTGATTGAGTATAGTAAGAGAAAGGGGCGGTTTGTAGTGGCGCCCCTTTCTCATGCGCTTAATCCATTCGCTGCTATTTCTTTTAGGCTGTTTAGTGATAAACCGATTAGGTCACTTGCCATAATCTAGTACAATAGCCCTTTGCGTATTTGTATAAGATATGGTACAGTATTTACTGATAATTATTAAAACACAAAAGGAATATGGAATAGAAACATGACGATACGTGATTATTTAAAAAATAGAAAACTAATCTGTGATGGAGCCTTTGGCACATATTATGCGGAAATAGGGGGAAACGGATTACCAGAGAAGGCAAATACTGAGAATCCCTCAATTGTATTAAAGATTCATCAGGATTATATCAGGGCGGGAGCAAGATTGATCCGTACGAATACTTTTGCAACAAATACAAAAGCATTATCTTGCGATAAAAAGACAATGTCAGAGAATATAAACGCTGCCTATGAACTGGCTGTGCAGGCAACTAAAATAGTAGAAGATACAGTATATGTTGCAGGTGATATTGGCCCACTGCCTGATATGCGTACTTTAGAGGAAGCGGATGTCTATGAGGAATATCGTTTTATCTGCGATACTTTTATTAAGGCAGGTGCGCAGATCCTGATTTTTGAGACGATGCGGAATCTGGATGTGATTGATCGGGTAATAGAAGATGTGAAAAAAGAACATCCGGGTTTGTTTATCATAGTACAGTTCTGTTTAAATCAGCATGGATATACAGAAACAGGTATGAATGCCAAGCGCTTACTGGAAACAGTGTCACAGATGGAATCAATTGAAGCAACAGGCTTTAATTGTGGTGTTGGGCCGGGACATTTGTTTCAGATTCTGGCACAACTGAATCTGGATATTGGTAAAAAAATTATTGCCTTGCCTAATGCAAGTTATCCGAAAAGTATGCAGGACAGACTGGTCTTTATGGAAAACATAGATTATTTTGCTGGTAAGACACAGGATATCGCAGCACTTGGTGTTGACATCATGGGAGGGTGCTGTGGTACCAATCCGAAATATATTGCCAAAATAGCGAGTACAGTTCAGACGGAAGTCAATATGGGAAACTGTGTCCACATGAGATCCGGAAAGGAAGAGACACATACCAAAAAGGAAAACAGATTTTTTAGTAAGAAGAAAAAAGGTGAAAAAATAATTGCAGTGGAGTTGTCTCCGCCGCCCAATGCAGATTTTGAAAAAATAATGGATTCTGCTAATATTTTAAAAAATAGTAATGTTGATGTAATTACTTTTCCGGATTCACCTTCCGGGAGAACGAGAGCAGATTCTATCTTAATGGCAGTAAAGGTGGCAAATGAAGTGAAAATAACGGTAATGCCACATATCTGCTGCCGTGATAAAAATGCGATCGCGATGCGTTCTCAATTATTAGGAGCACATATTAACGGAATCAAGAACTTATTGGTAATTACTGGTGATCCGGTACC
>JAEWWQ010000042.1 GCA_023458855.1 Bacillota bacterium | reverse complement strand
AATGTTAGAATATTATAAAATATTATTTATTTATGGAGGTAATTCTAATGAAAAAAGAAGTTAAATTTTACAGATGTAAACATTGTGGAAATATCATTACTTTTATGAAAGAATCGGGAGCCCCTGTCAGCTGCTGCGGGGAGCCCATGACAAGACTTGATGCAAACTCAACTGATGCGGCAACAGAAAAGCATGTGCCGGTTGTCAGCAAAGATGGCGGAAAGGTTCAGGTCACAGTAGGATCTGTGTTACATCCGATGATTCCGGAGCACTATATCGAGTGGATTGCCTGTGTTTCAGGTGAGAAAGTTGAATTCAGATACTTAGAGCCGGGGGCCGAGCCAGTTGCAGAATTTTATGATATGACTTCAGGTACTATATATGCATATTGTAATCTGCATGGATTATGGAAAGCAGATTTCTGATATATCAGAGTAAAAGAATTAGTATTTTCCATTTGAGCGCCGTAAAAGCGGCAGATAGGAGAACGTATGCTTAGTAAAGAAATTGTAACAAAATTAACAGAGCAGGTAAATTTTGAGTTGCTTTCAGCATATCTCTATCTTGATATATCCCTTTACTATGCGGATAATAATCTGAATGGTTTTGCAAATTGGTTTACAGTACAGACACAGGAAGAGCGGGATCATGCAATGCTTTTTATAAAGTATCTGCAAAATAATAGTGAAAGAGTCATTCTCAAAGATATTAAGGCAACAGACTTACTATATAAGGAATTCCGAGAACCTATTGTTGGGGCATTTGAGCATGAAAAAAAAGTGACAGCATCCATTCACAGTATTTATGGACTGGCTTATGAAGAAAAAGATTTTCGTACGATGCAGTTTCTTGACTGGTTTGTAAAAGAACAAGGGGAAGAAGAGAAAAATACAGATGATATTTTAAAAAGATATGATTTGTTCGGAAAAGATCCGAAAGGTCTGTACCTGCTTGATACGGAACTTTCAACAAGAGTGTATGCACCACCATCGCTGGTGATTTAGAAGTGTGTAAAATAGTAAGGTCAGTGAGTCTTTAAGGATTCACTGACCTTCAATGCATTATTATTTGTTGTACGACAAATTTTGCAGTTCTATTATTGCTGGTAAGAGGAAAATGGAAGCAGTTTTTCAAGGTAAGTGAGATGCGGTTCTTAGGCATATTAGTTCTTTTGTTCGTGCCATTGCTTTCGTATTTTCTGGTAATTCAGAATTCTTATGGTATTACAGGTGCTTTGAGGACATCCCTGTTCAATGCATTTTCTGCGTTGTCTACTACAGGATATGCGACCTGCAGTTATAGTGACTGGGGATCAGGAGGATTGGGAATTATGATTCTGCTGATGTTGATTGGTGGTGGAATCGGGTCGACAGCGGGAGGAATAAAATTAAGCAGAGTATATCTGGTCCTTCGAATGATTATATTCAATATTAGAACCAAAATCAGTTCAGAACACAGAGTGATTACGATGTATTATGGAAAGCCGTTGGATGAAAAGTGTAAAATTGGAAAGAATGTATTGGACGAGGCGGCAAATTATGTATTGCTCTATTTGTTCGTCTATATCGTAGGTGTTTTGGCACTAAGTGCCTCTGCCGATTGCGGACTGGCAGAGGCTATGTTTGAATTTGCATCAGCTCTGGGAACAGTAGGTCTGTCAATAGGAGTTACCACTTATACAGCCAGTGCTGCGACATTATGGATTGAAATAGTGGGAATGATACTGGGAAGACTTGAGATATATACAATTTTTATTGGAATCTATAATGGATATAAATATTACATTAGAAAATAATTCTCATTATAAGTATAAAAAAGACAGCCGGCAGTCTTGCCGGCTATCTTTTTTAGGATAAATTATATTTTGAAGTAGGAGATAATTTCAATTAATTGTCCGGCCTCTTTTACTAAGATTTCGACTTCTTCATTAATTCTGACAACAGATGAGCTTTGTTCCAGGGTAGAACTTGCCACTTCTTCAGTGGCAGCAGCACTTTCCTCCGTTACGGCAGCTACATCGCTAATAGACTGTGATACCTGCTCAGACTGTGCTTCGATTCTCTTTGTTTCTTCGGTTATGCTGATCATTTTATCGACAATTAGTTTGACGGCATTTTCAATTTCCTGGTATAGATGTCTTGTCTGTTCCAAAGAAGATTCCTGTTCGGTAACGACTTTCTGTACATCGGCTACCTCTTCCACACTTTGTATGGTTTTTGCCTGAATATCCTGAAGCAGTTGTCCGATTTCGTCACTGGACTTTGCAGACTGTTCTGCAAGATTGCTTACTTCGTCGGCTACGACCGCGAAGCCTTTCCCGTGTTCGCCTGCTCGGGCAGCTTCAATTGCGGCATTCAATGCCAGGAGATTAGTTTGTTCTGCAATTGATCGGATGACATCGACAATCTTACTAATGACGTGTGACTTTTCTTCCAGCTGGGATATTGCCAGACCTACCTTTTCCGTAGATGCTTTATTTCTTTCCATCAATACAGCCTGATTATCGATAACGTTCACGCCGCTCTGAACGGAACTGCTGACATTTAGGATCATGTCATAAGAGGCTTTGCTGGCTTCTGTAATCTGTTTGATCGCTTCCGACATATTGTTGACCATCTCAGCACCGGTCGTCGCAGACTCAGCCTGCGTTTGCGCACCTTTGGCAAGTTCGTTGGTCGTATTGGAGATTTCTTCCGATATCATTTTTGTATGAAAAGCCATTTCACTGACTTCTGTGGAGGACTGACTGACCAGATGCGATGCGTCAGTAATCTTCATAACAAGTTTTCGGATACTGTCTGACATAATATTAAAAGCTTTTGCCAGATCTCTGATTTCCCTGGCACCTTTATCTTTTGCCTGTACACATAAATCTCCTTCGGAAGCAAGTCTGGCAACATCCGTTAATTGCCTGATCGGTCTGGCTATCCGGTTGGCAGCTATAAGGCTGATCACAAAGGCAATAGCACAGACAGATAGAATAATGAATATAAAAGTCAATCTGGTTTTAATTAATTCAGCATATACTTCCTCTTTTTGAATTGTGACAGCAATGACCCAGGAGGTGGAAGGAAGCTGTTTGAACACCATAATTTTTTTCTGATTATTGTAGGAGTATTCTGCCATTCCACTCTCGTTGGAGAGCATTTGCTGTCGGACATCACTCATACCATCTAAATCAGAAAGATTCGTATTGAGGAATTCGGTATCCGGGTGTGCCAGAATAACTCCGTTTGGGTCAATCATAAAAGCATATCCAGTGCTCCCTATCTTTTCGGAGGTCACGATCTGAGTAATTGTGTCAAGCAGCAGATCCATAGCCAGAACACCAT
>JAEWWQ010000041.1 GCA_023458855.1 Bacillota bacterium | reverse complement strand
GCAGAAAACAGCAGTTGCACAGGTTGAAAAGGCAAATGCGGAATAAGCAGGCTTTGTTCCGGTAATCAATAAACGGGATATTACAATCCACATTCAGTAGGCAGATATTGAATGTGGATTTTTTACTTAATAGGATGCAAGCGGCAAAAGCTTTATGCATTGAGTTCGTCAATTTGCATAATTAATGTTTATTCAAAATTGATGCACAACATAGTTCATTCGCAACACGCTCCCGCTTGGATTTAGCACGCAATGGTATATAAGAACATAAAATACATGTTCTAAGTACCAGCGGCTTCATACAGTTGCTCATCAAACTATGTTGCGCATCAATTTAGGTTCGTAATTATATGTGCAAATTGACGAAGCCAAGTTCTATGATAGGCTTCTGAAATCCTAATCCTTATAGGAAAGTTCTCCCAACTTACCATAAGTTAAATACGCACCAGATTACTGTTGCGTAACCCGCGAGAGCACGGAGAACATGCCTAGGAACATTCTTTGTTCTATATAACATGAAATATACCGATTATAACTTTGGGTTATATACACTATGAAAAAAATATATTTTTGCTTATATTCTGTTTATGGTAGTATAATTTATTAGAAGTTGTTTATAGAATAATCTTCAAAATGGACAGGAGCGTAATGAAGGATGAATTTAAATATTGTATGTATACCAGGAGACGGAATAGGACCGGAAATCGTATCAGAAGCTAAAAAAGTATTAAATAAAGTTGCAGACAAATATGGACATACCATTACTTACAAAGATATTTTGATGGGTGGTGCATCCATTGATGTACATGGAGTACCACTGACAGAAGAGGCAATATATGATGCAAAGAATGCGGATGCTGTTCTTATGGGATCCATTGGTGGAAATACAGTAACGTCGCCATGGTACAAACTTGCTCCCAATTTAAGACCGGAAGCTGGATTGCTTTCGCTTAGAAAAGCTTTGAACTTATTCGCTAACTTAAGACCGGCAGTATTATATGACGAACTTACAGCTGCATGTCCATTAAAAGAAGAAATCAGTGCCGCAGGATTTGACATGATGATCATGCGTGAATTGACAGGTGGTCTATACTTTGGTGAACGAAAAACAGTAGAGGAAAACGGGGTCAGAAAGGCAGTTGATACGTTGACCTATGATGAGAATGAGATCCGCCGTATTGCAATTAAGGGATTTGATATTGCAATGAAGAGAAATAAAAAAGTAACCAGTGTAGATAAAGCAAATGTACTGGATTCTTCCAGATTATGGAGGACGGTCGTAAATGAGGTGGCAAAGAATTACCCTGAAATTACACTGGAGCACATGTTGGTAGATAATTGTGCGATGCAACTGGTAAAAAATCCGGCACAGTTTGATGTTATTTTAACAGAAAATATGTTTGGAGATATTTTGTCTGATGAGGCAAGTATGATAACCGGTTCTATCGGCATGCTGGCATCGGCAAGTCTGAATGATACAAAATTTGGTTTATATGAGCCTAGTCATGGTTCAGCCCCTGATATTGCAGGACAGGATATTGCCAATCCAATTGCAACGGTTTTATCTGCATCTATGATGCTACGATATTCTTTTGATCTTGACAGGGAAGCAGATGCCATTGATGCAGCAGTAAAAAAAGTCTTAAAAGATGGCTATAGAACGATAGATATTATGTCTGACGGATGTGAAAAAGTAGGATGTAAAGAAATGGGAGATCTGTTAGCAGAAAGAATATAGAGGGATACGAATGCCGGAAATAACAACGGGAAAAAAAAGAGTCGTTTGGATCGATACTTTAAAATTTATAGGTATTTATACAATATACATAGCTCATTTTTTGGATAGCGCAGGGTATCTGTATAAGTTTGCATGTATGTATGTAATACAGTTATTCTTTTTTGTATCAGGTTTTTTTGCATTGAAGGCGGGAAAAGAGCAATCGATTATTTCTTACGTGAAAAAACAGGGAAAGCATCTGTTGGTTCCTTACTTTATTTTTTCCATCGTGAATATTGGTATCATAGTAATTCAGGAAAACCGGTCAGTCAGAGATATTTTGCCGTTACTAAAGCAAATGGTATACGGAATCCGCAATCAACTGTTTGCTCCGGCACTGTGGTTTTTACCTTGTTTGTTTATAGTAAGTATTCTTTTTTTCGTTATTACAAAAATTGTAAAAAAAGCAGGAATTTCGTTAGCCGTATCACTGGGAATTTACTGTCTTGTATCAAATTTATTGCCGTTTGATGCGACAGAAACACCAAAATGGATTTTTAATATTGATAGTGCGCTATATTATTTGTTCTTTTATGCTCTTGGAGCATTTGTGTTTCCTTATCTGGAGCATTTATCATGGAATGAAATAAAACAGAAAACAGGGTGGCCGAAATATCTGATCTTTATTTTGGGAGCAGTCGGTGGCGTTGTAATAATAATTGTTTCTGCGCTCACTTTTTTTGGAAGAAAGGATTATTTTATTATTTATCCAGTTTTTGCGGCTATTCCAGTTGCAACATGGACGTATCCGATATTTATAGCACTTTGTATTATTATCATACAAATAATAATAGCGATGTGGCTACAAAGAATACCGTATCTTGCTATTTTAGGAAAACATACACTGGCATTTTGTGGGAATGAAACAATAGTTAAAACGTTAGTACCTTGTATATTCTCATTGATTGGATTAACCATTCAGATTACAACGCCGTTACACGCATATGTGTATGCATTTATTTTGTTAATTATCAGTAATTATGTTATGATACCGATAGAAAAGAAATTATTCCCGAAAGGAATAGTGTGAGAAGAAATTCTAAGATGTGAAAGAACCACATCTTAGAATTTCTAAATCTCACACAGGAAGAAGCCGCAAGCGGCTTCTTCTCCCTAATTATTTGTGCTGCTTGTAGC
>JAEWWQ010000040.1 GCA_023458855.1 Bacillota bacterium | reverse complement strand
ATTTGCCATGGATAAACTAATTCCCCATCTGCATTTAAATAGTGATGTACCGGAAGGCCCGCATACCGCTTTGAAAAAGACAACGATGCTTGTTCTTGCTGTGACATTACATAATATTCCGGAAGGCATGGCAGTTGGTGTTGTTTTCGCGGGACTGCTAAGTGGGGAGACTGGAATCACATTGGCAGGTGCATTTGCATTGGCAGTGGGAATTGCAATACAGAATTTTCCGGAAGGAGCAATTATATCATTGCCATTGAGAAGTGAAGGAAATAGTAGAAAGAAGGCATTTTTCTATGGTACAGCATCTGGTATCGTAGAACCAATCGCTGCATTTTTGACAGTATTGCTGACTTCGTTTGTAGTACCTATATTACCATATTTATTGTCTTTTGCAGCAGGAGCTATGCTTTATGTAGTGATAGAAGAATTGTTACCGGAGGCATCACAGGGGGAACATTCTGATATTGCAACAGTAGGTTTCGCAATCGGATTTATAGTTATGATGGTATTGGATGTGGCGTTAGGATAGGATTCGAATCATTACAAAAGGAAAATTAGAGTGGATATCTGGTTTTTTTCTCAGATTTTTGATAGAATAGGCATAGCATAAGGAAATAAAAAAGAGAGGATAACAAAATAATGGAAAAAAAATATGATGTCATCGCACTGGGCGAATTATTAATTGATTTTACAGATAACGGTGTGAGTGCACAGGGAAATACAATTTTTGAAGCAAATCCGGGGGGAGCACCTTGTAATGTGCTTGCCATGTTGAATCGTCTGAATCATAAGACCGCGTTTATCGGGAAAGTCGGAAAAGATATCTTTGGTGATAAGTTAAAGAAAACATTGGAAGAGATAAAGATAGATACAAGCAATCTGTTGGTGGATCAAAATGCAAGAACAACATTGGCATTTGTACAAACCTTTGCAGATGGAGACAGAGATTTTTCCTTTTACCGTAATCCGGGTGCGGATATGTTATTAAGAGAAGATGAATTAGATGAATCCATGCTTCAAAGCACCAGAATATTCCACTTTGGAACATTGTCCATGACACATGAGGAAGTAAGAAAAGCGACTAAGAAGGCAATTCAGATTGCAAAGAAGAGTGGAGCATTGATTTCATTTGATCCGAATTTGAGAGAACCATTATGGAATTCACTGGATGAAGCGAAGGAACAGGTACTATACGGAATCGGGCAGTGTGATATTCTGAAGATATCTGATAATGAGATTCAATGGCTGACAGGCGAAACAGATTTTACCAAAGGGGTAGAGAAGATCCGCACTATAAATAATATACCATTGATCCTTGTATCTATGGGAAAAGAAGGAAGCCGTGCCTACTACAAGGATTCTTATGTAGAAGTAAAACCTTTCTTACAGGAAAATACCATTGAAACAACAGGAGCCGGAGACACATTTGGCGGTTGTATCCTGCACTTTATCTTAGAAAACGGACTGGACAACCTGAACGAAGAAGATTTGCGTAAAATGCTGGCATTTGCAAATGCGGCAGCTTCTATCATCACCACCAGAAAAGGAGCATTACGTGTAATGCCGGAACGTGAAGAAGTAGAAAGCCTGATTCAGAAAAGAAAGTAAAAATAAAGATAAAAAGAAGGTGTTCTAAACGAGTGAAGCATAATCACAGTTTGGAACACCCTTTTTTGTGCTATTTTTGAAGGTTTTTATTAGCTGTAGACAGCATTAATTTAATACGATTTAGCTGGTTTACTTCGCTTGCACCAGGATCAAAGTCAATTGCTACAATATTAGACATTGGATGTCTGCGGCGTAATTCTTTGATGACACCTTTACCGACCACGTGGTTTGGAAGACAGCCAAAAGGCTGTGTACATACAATATTATTAACACCTTCATGAATTAATTCTAACATTTCACCTGTTAAGAACCAGCCTTCACCGGTCTGGTTACCGATGGATACGATTGGTTTTGCATAATCAACTAATTCTGTAATATGTGCAGAAGGTGAAAAATGTTTACTTTTTATAAATGCACGGTTTGCTGTTCCGCGGAATAGTTCAAGAGCCTTAATTCCAAGTTTGGAAATAAAAGCCGCCTTTTTACTGGTGCCCAGTTCTTCTGCTTTATAAATCTGATTGTAGAAGCAGTATAGCATGAAATCAAGTAAATCAGGGACTACGGCTTCGGCGCCTTCGGATTCTAATAATTTTATCAGTTCATTGTTCGCAACAGGAGAGAACTTAACAAGAATCTCACCAACAATACCAACACGTGGCTTTTTAACGTCTGTTATTTCTATCTGGTCAAACTCATCAATCATTTCACGGCACATCTTCTTGAATGTATGGTAGCTTAGATGCTTCCTGGATACGAACGCAATACATTTCTGATTCCATCTGGCATGTACTTTATTAACGGAACCCGGTACAGCTTCATAAGGGCGCATGCGGTAAACACAACGCATAAAAATATCACCGAAGATAGCACCATATACAAGACGGAGAAGAAGATCAGGTGTTAATTGGAATCCTGGATTCATCTCTAACTTGGATAAAGAGATAGAGATAACAGGAATATCCGGATATCCGGCTTTTTCTAAAGCCCGGCGGATAAAACCGATATAGTTTGTAGCACGACAGCCGCCGCCAGTCTGGGACATAATGATTGCTAATCTGCTGGTATCATATTTACCGGACAAGACGGCTTCCATAATCTGACCAACAACAATCAGGGAAGGATAACAGGCGTCGTTATTGACGTATTTTAGTCCAACATCGACAGCTCCTTTATTATCGTTATTCAGTACCTCCAGGTTATACCCGGATGCCCGGAATGCAGCCTGCAGAATGTCAAAATGAATCGGTGACATCTGAGGACATAAGATTGTATAATTATTCGTACGCATTTCCTCTGTAAAGAGAACGCGGTTCATGGCAGAAGAATGAATCGTACGTGTCTGATGCTTACGCTCCCTGACCTGAATGGCGGATAGTAAAGAACGCACACGGATTCTTGCAGCACCTAAGTTATTCACTTCGTCTATTTTCAAACAGGTATAAATCTTATTGGAACGGGATAAGATGTCACTGACCTGATCTGTGGTTACAGCATCAAGACCGCAGCCAAAAGAATTCAATTGAATGAGGTCAATGTTATCCGTTGTTTTCACATAACTTGCGGCAGCATATAGTCTGGAATGATACATCCACTGATCAGAAACGATGAGCGGGCGTTCCGGTTTTGCAAGATGTGACACAGAGTCTTCTGTTAATACTGCGATATCATAGGAATTAATCAATTCCGGAATTCCGTGGTTGATTTCAGGATCAATGTGATATGGTCTGCCGGCAAGAACAATGCCCCGTTTTCCTGTTTCATTCAGATACTGAATGACTTCTTCGCCTTTTTTCTGGATATCAATATGTGAGGCATCTAATTCAGTCCATGCTTTTCTGGCAGCATCTGCAATTTCAGAAGAAGCAATCTCAGGAAAAGCCTTTACCAGTGCATCTGTAACGGTAGTCAGGTTCGTGAATGCCATGAAAGGATTCTTAAAGCTTATATGTCCCTGACCGATTTCGTCGATATTGTTTTTGATATTTTCGGAATAAGAAGTAACAATAGGACAGTTGTAGTGATTATTTGCCTCTTCAAACTCATTTCTTTCGTAGAAAAGAGATGGATAGAAGATGAAGTCCAATCCCTGCTTAATCAGCCAGGTAACATGACCATGAGCCAGCTTGGCAGGATAACATTCTGATTCGCTTGGAATAGACTCTATCCCTAACTCATAAATCTTATGTGTTGAACTTGGAGATAATACTACCTGGTATTTTAATTCTGTAAAAAAGGTATACCAGAACGGATAATTCTCATACATGTTCAATACACGTGGAATTCCCACACGTCCCCTGACAGCTTCATCAAGTGGTAGCGGTTCGTAAGAAAAGAGACGTTCTAATTTATATTCATATAGGTTTGGTACATTATTTGCATTTTTTTGTTTACCCAGGCCGCGTTCACAACGGTTTCCGGAGATATACTGACGCCCTCCGGTAAATTTATTAATCGTAAGGCGGCAGCTGTTGGTACAACCTTTACATTTTGCCATACTGGTAGAGAATTCCAAGGTATTGATCCTGTCAATAGAAAGCATGGTCGTCTCATAATGGGATTCTGACTGATACCGTTCCCTTGCGATCAGAGCTGCACCGAAAGCACCCATAATACCTGCGATATCAGGTCGGATTGCTTCACAATTTGCGATTTTTTCAAAACTGCGAAGAACGGCATCATTGTAGAAAGTACCACCCTGTACCACAATCTGTGTACCAAGTTCAGACGCATCCGACACTTTGATGACTTTAAATAAAGCATTCTTAATAACAGAGTAAGCAAGACCGGCAGAGATATCTGATACATCAGCACCTTCCTTCTGTGCTTGTTTTACTTTTGAATTCATGAATACGGTACAACGGGTTCCAAGATCGATAGGGTGTTTTGCAAACAAAGCCTCCTTTGCAAAATCCTGTACACTGTAATTCAAGGATTTTGCAAAAGTCTCGATGAAAGAGCCGCAGCCGGAAGAACAGGCTTCATTCAGCTGTACACTGTCCACCGTCTGGTTCTTGATTTTGATACATTTCATATCCTGACCACCAATATCAAGGATACAGTCAACTTTTGGGTCAAAGAAAGCAGCTGCATAATAATGGGCTACTGTTTCGACCTCACCGTCGTCAAGAAGGAATGCTGCTTTCATGAGTGCTTCACCATAGCCGGTCGAACAGGAGCGGACAATCGTGGCACCAGGTGGAAGCAGTGTGTAAATCTCCTGGATAGAGGAGATTGCGGTACGAAGCGGGCTGCCGTTGTTACTACTGTAAAAAGAGTAGAGCAATGTACCATCTTCACCAACTAAAGCTACTTTAGTAGTGGTACTTCCGGCGTCTATTCCCAGATAGCAATTTCCTTTATAGTCTTTTAACTCACCTTTGGCAACCTTGTGGCTTAAATGTCTTACCTGAAAAGCATCATAATCTTCAGGGGAAGCAAATAGCGGTTCCATGCGCGCTACTTCAAATTCCATTTTGATATTGGAAGACAGCTTATCAACCATTTCAGCCAACGTAAAATGGACCTCTTCCTTGAAGCTGAGTGCAGAACCAATTGCAGCGAACAGATGGGAATGCCCTGTCTCGATGACGTGTTCCTCATCTAATTTTAAAGTACGGATAAATGCCTCTTTTAATTCTGACAGGAAATGGAGCGGTCCGCCTAAGAAAGCTACATGTCCGCGAATTGGCTTACCACAGGCAAGACCACTGATCGTCTGGTTGACAACTGCCTGAAAAATAGAAGCAGACAGATCTTCCTTGGTAGCGCCCTCATTAATTAACGGTTGGATATCTGACTTGGCAAATACACCGCAGCGGGCGGCAATTGTATATAAAGAATTATAGTTTTTGGCATACTCATTAAGACCAGTTGCATCTGTTTGCAGCAAAGATGCCATCTGGTCGATAAAGGAACCTGTACCGCCGGCACAGATACCATTCATACGTTGTTCTACGTTGCCCCCTTCAAAATAAATGATCTTTGCATCTTCTCCGCCTAATTCAATGGCAACATCAGTCTTAGGAGCTGCATCCTGGAGAGCAGTAGATACCGCAATTACTTCTTGAACAAATGGAACACCTAAGTGATTGGCAAGTGTCAGACCACCGGAACCTGTAATCATTGGATGTAAGGTAATATTACCTAATTTTCCAAAAGCTTCCTGTAATAAATCAGATAAGGTTTCTTTTATATTTGCAAAATGTCTTTTATAGTCCGAAAATAGTAATTGATGGGCATCGTCTAAAATAGCAATTTTTACTGTAGTAGAACCAATATCAATCCCTAGAGTATAGTTACGTGCACTCATGTTTTCGCCCTTTCTTCTTATTTAATATGTTCTTTCGAAATCTTTACACATTATACGACACCGTTCGTGAAAGTGCAACGAACAAGTTATAAATCAAGTATAAAATAAATATGAAATCAAGGAAAACTTTTACTTAATTCTATTCACTCCGGTTTACTTTTAAAATAAGGAATGGTATTATTTAGCTATTATAGATTACATTTGGAGGAACATTATGAATTTCATCAGTAAATTAGAACGGAAAATAGGCAGATATGCAATTCAGAACCTGTCATTATGTTTGATTATCTGTTATGGTTTTGGTTATGCGATAAATTTTGTCAATGCAGATTTTTTGAATTTTTTAACATTAAATCCACACCGTATTTTGCATGGTGAAGTTTGGAGAATTGTTACATGGATTCTGGTGCCGCCGGATAGTTTTGATATATTCACAATTATCATGCTGTATTTTTATTATTCTATCGGAACCAGCCTGGAAAGAACCTGGGGAACATTTTATTATAATCTTTACATTTTTTCTGGGATGTTGTTTACAGTTTTGGGAAGTTTTCTGTTATATGCATGTATGCAGGCAGGAATATTGGGAACAGAGTATCTGTCAGCGTATGGAAATGATGTTTATTACCTCGTAGGCAGAATGTTCAGTACGTATTATATTAATATGTCCATTTTTCTTGCATTTGCAGCTACGTTTCCGGAAGTACAGGTCTTACTCATGTTTATTATACCGATTAAAGTAAAGTGGCTGGGAATTGTAGATGGTGTATTGCTGGCATATAGCTTTCTATTTGGGGATTTTGTTACAAAATTTGTGATCGGCGCATCGCTTTTAAGCTTTGTGGTATTTTTCCTGTTGACCAGGAATTTGAATCATCTGACACCAAAACAGATACACAGAACAACTGTGTATAAGAAACAGGTGCGCAGGGCAAACGGTATTACAAAGCATAAATGTGCGATCTGCGGGCGGACAGAATTGGATGATCCGAATCTGGAATTCCGATTTTGTTCCAAATGTGACGGAAATTATGAGTATTGCCAGGATCATTTATTTACACATGAGCATGTTAGGAGACAATAGAGTGGAGAAGGAAAAAGTATTTGCATTGGCATTACAGGAATTAGTCAAGATTGCAAGAACACAGGGAAATGTGTTATCCGAAGAACAGGTGAAGGAACCGTTTGAGGATATGCATTTGGATAAGACTCAGTTTGAATTAATACAGGAATATTTGAAACAGAATAAGATAGGGATTGATAAAGCAGTTAATCCGGAAGACTATCTGACAGAAGAGGATGTACACTACCTGGATCTTTATCTTGAGGAATTGAGAACACTGGAGCAATGGACAGAGGAGAAGAAAAAAGAGGTCACGGGGCTTGCCATGAAAGGAAATGTACAGGCCCAGGCACAATTGATAGAAGCTTATCTGACTGAAATCGTGGAGATATCGAAGTTATATGCGGGTCAGGGTGTATTATTGGAGGATCTGATCGGAGAAGGAAATGTCGCAATTACGTTAGGCGTTAAATTGCTGGAATGTGTAGAGGATATAAAAGAAGCAGAAGGTGTGCTGGTCAAAACGATAATGGATGCAATGGAAAAGTATATCAATGAGAATCTCGAATCTGGGGAGGCGGATAAGAAAATCCTGGAAAAAATCAACAAAATAGCAGAGCTGTCAAAGGAGCTGGCAGAAAATATGGGCAGGAAGGTCACGGTTGATGAATTGATTCGGGAATCCGATTATACGGAAGACGAAATTATGGAAGCGATAGAAATAACAGCACATAACATGGAATATATTGAGGTTAATGGAAATGCAAATGAATAATCAAAGTGATTTTAAATATTTACTGGAGGATTTTTCAACTGTTTATATAGGAGCGAACTATTCTTATAAAGAGATTATGAACCATGAAACAGCACCATTGAAGTTCAAGGAGGCAGTAGTCAGGGTGTTTGTGAAAGATTGTGATGAGAGAACAACAATAGCCGAACATTTGACGAAGATGAAAGAGCAGGAAAAATCTCATATGTTATATCGTCAGTTCAAAGTAAAGATAAAAGTCACACAGTTAAAAAAATCGCGGAAAGGTTACGAAAGCAAACATTGTGCATTGGATGAGTTCATGAATCAATATCAGATGAAAGCTGCCAATGGAGAATGCTTTGTAGAAGAAATCGTGATAAAGAAACTGCATTTATTTGGTTCAGCTGTGTAGGAAGAACTATGATTGGTGCTGATGCATTTTAAAGAATTTAAGCGTAAACTACCTTGTGCTCCAGCACAAGGTAGTTT
>JAEWWQ010000039.1 GCA_023458855.1 Bacillota bacterium | reverse complement strand
CAGCCACACTGTTCAGGGCAGCGTCTATTTGTGATTTCTTTTCTACAATATTCTCGTATTTTTTAGAAATATACATTTCATCACTTTCAGATACTGCTTTTTCATTGTCTTCAAAAAAGAGCCTCTGTTGTTCGGGCATTTCTCCTGCTTCATTAAATTCAATTCTAAACAACAGTTTAAAAATTTGTTCTCTTAGTTCTCTTCTTCCCATCTACTTATCCTCTATATATACTTGAAGTGCCTTCCGTATTCCCGAAAGACACTACTGAATTGTTTTACTATTATTTTCATTAGTTATTGGAAGTCATATTCACACTGGCAATCCGAATATTTACATCTGCAACTTCCAGTCCTGTCATATTTTCAATTGCTGATTTCACTTTCTCCTGTACTTTCTGACAGGTTGCCGGAATATTGTATCCATATTCCAATGTAACCGACAGATCAGCTGTGACAACACCATCCATCACGTCTACTTTCACACCTTTGGTCAATTTCTTCATGCCAACCTTGCTCATCAATTCATTCGTAATATTTCCAATCATCGCTGACACGCCTTCCACTTCTGTAGCCGCAATACTTGCAATCATGGCAACTACATCATCAGCAATTTTAACCGATCCAATATTCTCGTCTTCCTTTAAAGTATATCCATTTCTATCGATTTCTTTCTCCATTACGAAAACCTCCTTTATATTCAAATGCCTGCTTCGCAGCCGCTTGATTTTCTTCCCATTATCTGTATCAGAAGCTAAAGACGCTTCTGATGACACTTGGAAACTGCGTTTCCTCGTTAACTTATCGGGTAAAATCAAATGTCTGCTTCGCAGCCGCTTGATTTTCTTCCGATAAGTTACATTATACCAAATGAGTAAATATTTGCATAGTATTTCTTTTATAACCAGAAGCTGATTGTGAACTGGTCTTCGTTGCTGGTATATGCGATAGAATCTGTATTACCTTGCAAAAAGGAAAAGACTGTCTGGTCTGTAATTAAATCCTTTTCCATCTCCGTATATACATTTTCAGAGGCACACTTCAATGTTACGTAAGCGCTTTCCTTCTCATATGATTCTTCAAAAAGACGTTGTACCATGTCTCTTTGGTAAGTTTCAAAATAAGCTCCCTCACGCACATAATAATTATCTTTCATCGATATGCACTGAGGCATCGGCACTATATTGTCAATCACATGTGTCGTACACAACTGTTCAGTCGTAACACATAAGTAATCATAATTAATACTTGGTATATCACTTTCCATCTGCTCACTATTCTCATCCAGCTGATAATAAGCATCTCCCCAGGTCGGATCCACGTAATAATAGTCACCATCAATGCTGACGAGATTCCACGCATGTCCTTCCCCCGTATCCACACTTCCGATAACAAGTGTGGCCGGAATTCCCATGCGGTTCAGTATATACTGCATCGTCTTCGCATATCCCTGACATACAGATTCCCCATATACACATACAGAGCAGATGTTCTGATTTTCTTTCGCTTCCAGATTATATTCTGTGTGATTGACCAGATACTCATATACATATTTCACTTTACGGTAGTCATCCTGTGTGTCTTCCATTCCACTGATACAAGCATCCGCATAATCTTCTATTGCCGTCTGCATGGCTGCAATCTCATCTGCATTCATGGTATATGTGCCTGAAAAAGCAATTCTGCGTATCTCATCTTCTACACTATATTTTGTGTAGGTATAGCCTTTTACATAGAATATTTCCGGGTGATCATTCATTACACATTGGAATACATAATCGATATCTGAAACAGAGACACTGGTTACAATAATATCAGCTGCCTGCTTTGTAAGAATTGTATAAATTTCCACATATAACTGTTGCAGGGAACTATCCATCACAGAAAAAGCATAATTACCCCTCTGTACATTCAGTTTCTCCGCAATCAGTTCATCTGTAAGTCCTAAAGATCTCCGGTTTTCAATATCTGTTTCAGGAGTTGAAGGGTCAGTCTGCTCTACATTATGCTCCGTTACTTCATAATCCTCTGTATACGACTCGTTAATATCTTTTTTAGTATTCTGTTCATTGCCATCCTCTACCAGCGGCAATAAATAATCTTCTACCTTATCCTTTACCGCACATCCATTCAGTAAGAACATATAAATAACAATTGCTATTATTGGTAATACAAATGATTTTTTCATTTTTACTCCCATTGCCTGTCGCAAACACGCCTAGCTTAGCAGCAGTATTTTTGCTGCTTAGAATTTCTTCTCACACTATCCCCGTCCAAATTCGGATAATACCAGCCCTTTATTGCGTTCCAACGTCATGCCGATACTCCATTGATTCACAAACAATAACAATGGGTTGTCCTTCAAATCCTTAATTTTCTTCATATCAGACGTCCCAATAAGGTGTTGTAAGTCGACCTCTGTCTTGTTTTCGATCCAGCGTATATGTTCATACGGAAGATTCTCTAATTTTATCTCAACATTATATTCATTTTCCAAACGATATTTTAATACGTCAAACTGTAATACACCAACTACACCAACAATAATCTCTTCCATACCGGTATTATATTCCTGGAATATCTGGATTGCACCTTCCTGTGCTATCTGAGAGACTCCCTTCATGAATTGTTTACGCTTCATGGTATCAATTTGCCGTACTCTTGCAAAATGCTCCGGTGCAAAAGTTGGTATTCCCTCATATTGGAAACTATCCTTTGGCATGCAGATCGTATCTCCGATTGAAAAAATACCCGGATCGAATACTCCTATAATATCTCCTGCATAGGCCTCATCCAATATCTTACGTTCATCTGCCATAATCTGCTGCGGCTGGGACAAACGCATTACTTTACCACCCTGTACATGCTTCACTTCCATACCTGCTTCAAATTTACCAGAGCAGATTCTCATAAAAGCAATCCTATCTCTATGCGCTTTATTCATATTTGCCTGGATTTTGAATACAAATGCTGAGAATTCTTTCTCTGTCGGTTGGATCAGACCGCAATCTGCCTTTCTGGGAAGCGGTACAGTTGTCATTTTCAGGAAATGCTGAAGGAAAATTTCCACACCAAAATTTGTTAATGCGGATCCGAAGAATACAGGGGTTAACTCTCCTTTTTGAATCTGCTCAATATCATACTCTGCACTCGCGCCATTCAGAAGTTCTATTTCATCGTCCAGCTGTTGTCTGAAGTCTTCTCCGATGCATTCCACCAGCGCAGCTTCATCGGAAACAGGAATTATAGTTGTTTCGCCTTCTTTCGTTCCCTTTTCCGTATCAGAATAAGTAACAACACACTGTTCTGCTCTTTCATAAATCCCTTTGAATCTCTTACCGGACCCTATTGGCCAGTTAATCGGACAAGTGGCAATGCCAAGTTCTTTTTCAATGTCATCCAATAATTCAAATGTATCATTTGCATCACGATCCATCTTATTGATAAAGGTAAAAATTGGGATCTTACGCATCACACATACTTTGAATAATTTTCTTGTCTGTGCCTCAACACCTTTTGAAGCATCTATAACCATAACCGCAGAATCAGCAGCCATCAAAGTTCTATAGGTGTCTTCGGAAAAGTCCTGATGCCCCGGTGTATCCAGAATGTTAATGCAAAAATTATCATATTCAAATTGCAATACAGATGATGTGACAGAAATACCTCTTTCCTTTTCAATTTCCATCCAGTCAGATACTGCATGTTTTGCTGTTGCTTTTCCTTTTACACTCCCTGCCTGATTGATTGCACCTCCATATAATAAAAACTTCTCCGTCAAAGTTGTCTTTCCCGCATCCGGGTGAGAAATGATAGCAAATGTTCTCCGCTTATTTATTTCTGCCGTATAACTACTCACACTTGTTTCCTCCGTACTTCCGTATCTTTCTTATCTGATTTTTTGAAACCTGCTCACTTTCTTACAAAATATGAACTTCCGTTGGTCAGAAGAGCTATTTATCGTTCTTCTAATGCAAACTTATTTGCTATAGCATACTGGTTCCTTTGATTTTTGATTCTATGTTAAAATAATTCAGCACAGTAGCACCAATATCCGAAAAAGTTTCTCTTGTTCCCAGATTGCCCGGTAATACACTCTTTCCATACATAATGAACGGTGTATGTTCTCTTGAATGATCCGTAGATACTATATAACCCGGATCACATCCATGATCCGCTGTAATCATTAAAATATCATCATCACGCAGCTTGTCTAACATTTCTGGCAATTTCTCATCAAAAAAGGAAAGTGCCTTTGCATATCCGTCAATATCATTTCTATGCCCATATAACATATCATAATCAACCAGATTGATAAAACAGAGTCCCTCAAAATCTTTGTCCAGATAGTCCAGCGTCTTTTCAATTCCTTCTGCATTACCCTTGGTATATGTGAATTCCGTTATTCCCTTCCCTGCAAAAATATCTTTAATCTTGCCAACTGCAATTACAGCAAAGCCAGCTTCACTTAATTGATCCAGCATCGTTGTGTCCGGCGGTAATAAGGAATAATCATGCCGGTTTGATGTTCTGGTATAATTTCCGTTGGTGCCGATAAACGGCCTTGCAATAACTCTTCCGACACCATGTTTTCCCTGTAACATCTGGCGAGCCTTTGCACAGTAATCATATAGAGTCTCCAACGGCACCACATCTTCATGGGCAGCAATCTGGAACACACTATCTGCTGATGTATACACAATCAGGTCTCCCGTCTTCACATGTTCATCTCCATAATCATTGATAACTTCTGTTCCTGAATATGGTTTATTGCACAACACACCTCTGCCGGTCAGCGTACTGAATTCGTCCAATATTTCTTTGGGGAAGCCATCCGGATAAGTCGGCAACGGATTTCCCGAATAAATTCCGGCAATTTCCCAGTGTCCGATGGTAGTATCTTTTCCCTTTGATGCCTCTTTCATTCTTGCAATACAGGCTTTTGGTACTGCTACCGGCTCTCTGCAATCGACTCCATCAATATTAAATAATCCAAGCTCCGCCATATTCGGCATACTAAAATATGAGCTTGTTGACGCCGATCTGATCGTATTGGTTCCTTTATCACCGTATTCCGCAGCATCTGGCATTTCACCAATCCCAAAACTATCCAAAACAATTAAAAATACTCTTTTCATCATTCAATACCTCTTTTCTATTGTGATTCGTGCATGTTTATTTTCCTCATTACCCGCGTAGACTATGAGAAACACGCTTTGCGAGTTTCGATAGTTTCAGCGGCAGTCGCCAAATACAGGCTAGATTGTACTTGGCTCGTTGCCCGCGTAAATATAAAGCAAGAGAAAACTCTTGCTTTATATTTTCTAAGTATACCATATTTACGCAAAATTTCCACCTAAATAGGTGTGATAATTATATTTTCAGCAGGAATGCCCGTTTTCCGCTTTACAATATCTTCTATCTGTGCACGTTGTGCATCTGTCAGCTCTCCTGCACTTACGCATACATCAACAGAACCATCACTAATGCTTACTACAGCATCATTAAATCCCTTTGCCTCAAGCAGTATCTCTGCTGCCATTTCTTTTTCGGCAATATCAGTAAGCGCTATCATATTGTCGATTGCTTCCTGCTTCTGCGTATTGTCTATATTTGTGTTATTGATTACTTCAAGCAATGTCTCTTTATTTTTTGCTCTTGTCTGTTCCTTGACTAATTTTGCATTGGACAAGCTGCTGATACTATTACTGGACGTAAATACAGCTTCTCCCGGTGTCTCATTTTGTGCCACATCACTTTCCTCCAGACTACTTGTCAATGCATCATCCGCATTGGCCACATCTTCTGTCAGATAATCTGCACTTTCCAGTACAACATCTGAATCCAGACTTTCGATATCCGTAATTGCCGCCTGCTCAGTATCTTCATCCGATATATCCATATCAAGTGCATTTGCATTCGCAAGCTCCTCTGTCGTACCTTCATCCACTTGCGCTACTTCAGATTCACTTGTTATCGCGTTCGCATTTGCAGCCACCATTTCCTCATCGCCTATTTTGTCTCCTGCAAAATTCAGATAACCAGCTACTGCAATCATAATAGCCAATGCCGTAATCATAATTTGATTTCTTTTCAGTATGTTTTTCACACTAGTCGCCCCTTTACACGATTAAGATTTCATTTTAACTACAACTATCTTATGTGCTTCAATGCCAAATAATGCCTGTATTACCTCAGTAATATTTTTATTTACAATTGCATTTCCACCTCCCTGCGCCACCACCATGACACCTTCAATAGCGGGCTCTAACTGCTTGACAACATAAGGAATCTGATTTCCGTTACTATCCGTCAGGTATACCGTGCTTTCTTTATTTTCATATTCATTTATATTTCTGTTTCCCCCATCCGCATCTGCTTCCGTGGTAATTGATTTGCTATTAGGCAGATCTTTTTCTATAATCTGCTCACCGGAAGCACTTACCGTTATCATTACTTTTACATTTCCTACTCCTTCTACGGTAGTTAATATTTTTTCCAGTTTTTCTTCTAAATATTTGGTGTATATATTCAATTCCTCTGTGTTTTCGACTGCGCTTCCATTTTCTGCACCATTATTTTGTGTGCTCTCTTGATCAAGATCGGTAATCTCACCTATTGCTAACAGATTTTGAGAAGAATCCGAGTCTGTATACTGATTTGAATCTTCCCTGACTTTTTCCGCATCCTTTATTGGCAGTGCTACAATA
>JAEWWQ010000038.1 GCA_023458855.1 Bacillota bacterium | reverse complement strand
GAAGAGTAGTCAATGCTTTGGGAGAACCGATTGATGGAAAAGGCGAAATCAGAACGGAGGATTATCGTCCTATTGAAGAAGAAGCACCCGGTATTATAGATAGAAAATCAGTAAATACCCCGATGGAGACGGGGATTCTGGCAATCGATTCTATGTTCCCGATTGGAAGAGGACAGCGGGAGCTGATTATCGGAGATCGCCAGACAGGTAAGACATCCATTGCAACGGATACCATGATTAACCAGAAAGGTAAGGATGTCATTTGTATTTATGTGGCAATTGGTCAGAAAGCATCCAGTGTTGCGAAGATTGTATCGACTCTGGAAAAAAACGGAGCAATGGATTATTCCATTGTACTTTCTTCAACGGCAAGTGATTCAGCATCCCTTCAGTATATTGCGCCCTATGCGGGAACGGCTTTGGCAGAGTATTTTATGCATAAGGGACAGGATGTACTGATCGTTTATGATGATTTATCAAAACATGCTGTGGCATATAGAGCAATATCATTATTACTGGAGCGTTCCCCAGGGCGGGAAGCTTATCCGGGAGATGTATTCTATCTCCATTCCAGATTATTGGAACGCAGCAGCCGCCTGAAAGAAGAGCTTGGCGGTGGATCTATTACTGCATTGCCTATTATCGAAACACAGGCAGGAGATGTATCTGCCTATATTCCGACAAACGTGATTTCTATTACAGACGGGCAGATATTCCTGGAGAGTAACTTATTCTTCGCAGGTATGCGCCCGGCAGTAAACGTTGGTCTGTCAGTATCACGTGTGGGTGGTGCGGCGCAAACCAAAGCAATGAAAAAAGCTTCGGGAAGTATCCGTATCGATCTTGCTCAGTTTCGTGAAATGGAAGTGTTTACGCAGTTTGCATCTGATTTGGACGATGCCACCAAGGCACAGTTACAGCATGGTAAAGCGCTCATGGAATTGCTGAAACAGCCACTATGTCAACCACTTTCACAGCATGAGCAAGTACTTACCCTATGTCTTGTAAGTCATGGATTTTTTGATTCTGCGGATACAAAAGAAGTAAAAACACTCCAGAGAGACATCTTAAATTATATGGATCTGAATCACCATGATATCTGCAAAGAGATTGATGAGAAAAGAACACTCACGGATGAGCTTACAGATAAAATATCAGAAGCAGCAGAAGCATTTAAAAAGAGCAGAAATTTGTAAGTAGTTAATGAAAATAAGCAGGTGTTAATATGGCAAATATAAAAGAAATTCAGGATCGTATAAAGAGCGTGCAGGATACCATGAAAATCACGAATGCCATGTATATGATTTCTTCGGCCAAACTGAAAAAGTCACGAAAAGATCTGGAAGATACAGAACCCTATTTTTATACATTACAGTCAGCAATGAGCAGAATTCTGCGTCATCTGCCGGATATGGAAGATATTTATTTTCAGACGAATGAAGATAAGAAACCGGAGAATTTAAAAGTAGGCTATATTGTAGTAACGGCGGACAAGGGTCTGGCAGGAGCTTATAATCATAACATTGTAAAAATAGCGGAAGAAGAACTGAAAAAATACAAAAATCCAAAGTTATTTGTGCTTGGAGAATTGGGGCGCCACTATTTTGAACGCCGGGGCGTGGAGATTGCCAGACAGTTCCATTATACGGTACAGAATCCTACCCTGAACAGAGCAAGGAATATAGTGGAAACGATATTGGAGCTTTACCTGAATCATGAATTGGACGAAGTCAACATTATCTATACCAGAATGGAGAATGCGATTCAGGCGGAAACCCAGATTTCGCAGCTGCTTCCATTAAAGAAAGCAGACTTTCATGGAAAAATCCCTGCGGGTATTCCAATGGAAAAAATTGCGTTGGTCCCATCTCCGAATGCGGTGATGGACCGGATCGTTCCCAATTACGTGATTGGTTATGTATATGGTGCATTGGTAGAATCATACGCCAGTGAACAGAATTCCAGAATGATGGCAATGGAAGCGGCAACAAAGAGTGCAAAAACGATGCTGCACGAGCTTGGTATTTTATATAACCGTGCAAGGCAGGCAGCCATTACACAGGAAATAACTGAGGTAATCAGTGGTGCCAAGGCACAAAAACGGAAAAAGAAAAAATAGAAGGGAGGCTTCTTGAAAATGAAAACAGGAAAGATTGTTCAGGTTTTGGGACCTGTTGTTGATGTGGAATTTGAAGATAATGACCTTCCAAACATTAAAGATGCCTTAGAAGTAATGAATGACGGTAAGCGATGTGTAATGGAGGCAGCGCAACACATCGGAAATAATACGGTTCGTTGTATTATGCTGGCTTCCAGTGAAGGGCTTCATAGAGATATGGAGGTCGTTGCAACAGGAAGCGGTATCAAGGTGCCCGTTGGTGAAAAGACATTAGGGAGGCTGTTTAATGTATTGGGTGAAACCATCGATGATGGCGGGCAGATAGAAGACACAGAAAAGTGGGTCATTCACCGGGATCCACCGAGCTTTGAGGAACAAAGCCCGGCGGTAGAGATTCTGGAGACCGGTATTAAAGTCATCGATTTACTCGCTCCGTATGTAAAGGGTGGTAAAATTGGTCTGTTTGGTGGTGCTGGTGTGGGAAAGACAGTATTGATTCAGGAATTGATCCGTAATATTGCAACAGAGCATGGTGGATTTTCTATTTTTACCGGTGTTGGAGAACGCTCCCGTGAAGGAAATGATCTCTGGACAGAAATGAAAGAGTCAGGTGTGTTGGAAAAAACAGCTCTGGTTTTCGGACAGATGAATGAACCACCCGGAGCGCGTATGCGTGTAGCTGAAACAGGACTTAGTATGGCAGAGTATTTTCGTGACGAGAATCATCAGAATGTATTGCTGTTCATTGATAATATTTTTCGTTTTACCCAAGCGGGATCAGAAGTTTCCGCATTGCTGGGACGTATGCCGTCTGCGGTGGGTTATCAGCCAACGCTTGCAACTGAAATGGGTGAGCTGCAGGAACGTATTGCATCAACTAAAAATGGTTCCATAACCTCAGTGCAGGCAGTTTATGTACCTGCAGACGATTTGACAGATCCTGCACCTGCCACAACATTTGCACATTTGGATGCAACGACTGTTTTATCCAGAAAGATTGTTGAGCAGGGGATTTATCCGGCAGTCGATCCATTAGAGTCCACTTCGCGTATTCTGGAAGCAGATATTGTCGGTGAAGAACATTATGAGGTAGCAAGAAAAGTACAGGAGCTGCTTCAAAAGTACAAAGAACTACAGGATATCATCGCGATTCTTGGAATGGAAGAACTTTCCGACGAGGATAAAACAACGGTTTACCGCGCAAGAAAGATTCAGAAGTTTTTATCCCAGCCATTCCATGTGGCTGAGAACTTTACCGGAATCAAAGGTATTTATGTACCGCTCAGTGAAACAATCCGTGGCTTCAAAGCAATTATAGAGGGTGATATGGATGCATATCCGGAAAATGCATTTTTTAATGTTGGAACGATGGAAGATGTTATCCATAAAGCGGAAAAAATGGAACAAAAGGCGGCATCCTAAGAGAGGATGGGGATTAGTATGAACTCATTTTATTTAAAAGTGATATCTGCAAACAGAGTTTTTTTTCAGGGAAAGTGTAATTCTATTGTTGTCCCGGCTTTTGATGGTCAAAAGGGAATCCAGGCGCATCATGAAGACATGGTAATTGCAATAGACGAAGGTGAGATGCGTTTTCAGGAAGAAAACAGTAATCAGTGGCAATATGCAGTTGTTGGAATGGGGTTCGTTCAGATTATGAACAACCGCGTTACGTTATTAGTAGAAACAGCTGAGAGGCCGGAAGAGATTGATGTTGCAAGAGCACAACAGGCAAAAGAAAGGGCGGAAGAACAGCTCCGTCAGAAGCAGAGCATTCAGGAATATTATCATTCCAGTGCTTCTCTTGCACGTGCAATGTCCAGATTAAAGACAGCAGGCAGACGCAGTATTAATTTGTAAAGACTAAAAGCGCCCCAGAGCATGTGTTTTCCCTGGGGCGCTTTATTATGCTCGTTACCTGTTAGCCGTTTAAGATATCCATAGCTTCGGAACGATAAGAATCCATGAGATAAGGTATCTTAGTAACCTTGCTGCATTCTTCCGTCAGAGACATGAGATCATTTCGGCTGATGGAGGAGGTGTTAAAACATCTTGCACCTGCCATAAGTTGTTGCAGGCCAACCTTAATTTTGTCGGAATAACTGAAGATACCAATAGCACCCAATGGGATATTATCAATCTCATCAGCACCTACCATATCTTTTACCTTTTCATAGCATACGAAAATTTCTTCCTTTGTACTGCCGAATTCGCTTACTGTCTTTGGCAGATTGCCTTCCTTCATCCATTGTTCGATATTTTTACCTACCATACCAGGAATCATCAGGGCTCTTCCCATACAGACAGCTTTTGTATATGGAGCACCGAGTGCCAGAGCTTTGAAAATACCGTCTTCGGAACTGAAACCGCCTGCAAAAGCAAGATCCGGAACCCGCTCTCCCTTAGCGGAGAGAATATCAGCAAATTCATACGCAGCTGAGTGCAGATAAATGGAAGGCATGCCCCATTCTTCCATCATGCGCCACGGACTCATTCCTGTTCCGCCGGATGCGCCATCGATAGTCAGAAGATCGATATTAGCTTTAGAAGACCATTTGATTGCCATTGCAAGTTCACGAAGTCCATAGGCACCGGTCTTCAAAGTAATTCGCTTATATCCGAGACCTCTTAAACGTGCCACCTCTTTCATGAAAGATTCTTCATCAATAAAGCCAAGACGGCTGTGTCTTTCAAATTCTTTGATGGCACCGTCCTGAAAAGCCTTTTGAATGATTGGGTCAGACGGGTCAGGAGTAACGATATAGCCTCTCCGCTGCAGTTCAAGAGCACGCTCCAGAGATGCTACTTTGATTTCCCCGCCTATACATTTTGCGCCTTGTCCCCATTTCAGTTCTATGGTTTCAATTCCGTGTTTTTCAATGATGTACTCTGCAACTCCGAGTCTTGTATCTTCAACATTCATTTGTATGAGGAGTTCACCATAGCCTTTATGATATTTTTTGTAGGAAGCAATTCTTCTATCCATATCCGGAGCTTCCACTACTTTGTTATCTTTGCTTAATACAAGACCTGGATCTATTCCGCAGACATTTTCACCGCAGACAATTGTAATACCGGAAAGGGCAGCGCCAACGGCAAAATGTTCCCAATTCTTCCTTGCGATTTCAGTGGACCCCAAAGCACCTGTAAAAATAGGAATGCTCATTTTCACTTTTTTATTCCAGCCATATTCACATTCTGTTGATACATTAGGGAATAAGGCAGTATCAGAATTACCTGCAACCCCTTCCGGGAGCCCCTTTGCGCCGAGCGCATAACCGTGAAT
>JAEWWQ010000037.1 GCA_023458855.1 Bacillota bacterium | reverse complement strand
GATATATTTGATTATCAGTTCCTGGTGGAAGAGGAATATCTGGAAGTATTGATTCAAAAGCCGGATGGAGAAGCGTGGCTGCTGGAGATTGAAAAAGAAGCCGATGAAGATCTTGGAGTGGAATTCGAAAATGGACTGATGGATGAATACCGCTCCTGTCACAATAAGTGTATTTTCTGCTTTATAGATCAAATGCCCAAAGGTATGCGTGATACACTTTATTTTAAAGATGATGATTCAAGACTTTCTTTTTTGCAGGGAAATTATGTAACATTGACCAATATGTCAGAGAAGGATATTAATCGAATTGTTAAGTACCATTTATCCCCCATAAATATTTCATTTCAAACAACGAACCCAACATTGCGTTGCGAAATGCTTCATAATCGTTTTGCAGGAGATGCATTGAAAAAAGTAGATATTCTATATCGGGCAGGCATAACAATGAATGGGCAGATAGTACTCTGTAAAGGTGTTAATGACGGTAAAGAGTTGGAGCGAAGTATTCGCGATCTGACGGAATACCTGCCATATTTAGAGAGTGTCTCTGTTGTTCCGGTAGGTCTGTCTAAATATAGGGAAGGGCTATACCCACTCGAACCATTTACAAAAGAGGATGCAAAAGAAGTGTTAGGCATGATTCACAAATGGCAGAAGAAGATATTTGCGGAACATGGAATTCACTTTATTCATGCAAGTGATGAATGGTATGTGCTTGCAGAGCAGCCTTTGCCGGAAGAAGAAAATTATGATGGGTATCTGCAGCTGGAAAATGGAGTTGGCATGTTGCGGCTCTTGCTGAATGAATTCGAAGAGGAGTATAATATAAGAAGAGAGCGTTTACAGGGAGCGCCTTTCTATGAGGAGCCATCCGGAGAAGTTTCAATTGCAACGGGCAGGCTGGCCTATCAGTTCATTCAGTCAATGGTGGATAAACTGCAGGTTTTATATCCACATATGAAAATTTATGTATATCCGATTACAAATGAATTTTTTGGTGAAATGATTACAGTATCAGGATTATTGACCGGACAGGATATTGAGAAGCAGCTGGCAGGCAAAGCGTTAGGAACAAGGCTTCTGTTACCACAGAATGTACTAAGAAGCGGAGAGACCGTATTCCTGGATGATTTGCAAATATCAGATATTGAAAAGGCTTTACAAGTCAAAATAGATATTGTAAAATCAAGCGGGCAAGACTTTATTGAGGCAATAATGAATGGCAGTATATAAATATCTGGTAAGCAGATAATGTGTTTGCATATTGGACAAGACAGATTTTAGGACAGGCTAAGAGCAAACAGGAGGAAAAGTAAAACAAATGGAAAAAACAAGAACAAAACCAATCGTAGCAGTTGTTGGACGACCAAATGTAGGTAAATCGACATTGTTTAATGCATTGGCAGGAGAAACAATATCAATTGTTAAAGATTCACCAGGTATTACAAGAGATAGAATTTATGCAGATATTACATGGCTGGACATGGTATTTACGTTGATCGATACAGGGGGTATAGAACCAGATTCAAAAGATATTATATTATCTCAAATGAGAGAACAGGCTGAGATCGCGATACAGACAGCTGATGTCATTATGTTTATGGTCGATGTCAAGCAGGGATTAACAGATTCTGATTCAAAGGTAGCTGATATGCTGCGCCGTTCTGGGAAACCAATTGTATTAGTAGTCAATAAAGTAGATGATTTTAATAAATTTATGGCAGATGTATATGAGTTCTATAATTTGGGAATTGGGGAACCATTTCCTATTTCATCTGCAAATCGTCTTGGTATTGGAGAATTGTTGGATGAAGTTACGGGAAAATTCGACAAAGAAGCAATGGAGATAGAAGAAGATGACAGAACTAAGGTTGCAATTGTTGGAAAGCCGAATGTAGGTAAGTCTTCTATTATTAATAAACTGATCGGAGAAAATCGCCTTATCGTATCTGATATTGCAGGTACCACAAGAGATGCAGTTGATACGGAAGTTGCTTTCAAGGATAAAGAATATGTATTTATTGATACGGCAGGTCTGCGGAAAAAAAATAAAATAAAAGAAGAACTGGAGCGTTTTATGATCATCCGTACTGTTAGTGCAGTGGAACGTGCAGATGTGGTAATATTGGTTATTGATGCAGCAGAAGGAGTTACTGACCAGGATGCAAAGATTGCAGGTATTGCACATGAACGTGGTAAGGGTATTATTATTGCAGTAAATAAGTGGGATGCGATAGAGAAAGATGATAAGACCATTTACAAATTTACGGAAAAAGTAAGGGATACACTGGCTTATCTTCAGTATGCCGAGATTATATTTATCTCGGCAGTAACAGGGCAGAGGCTTCCAAAGTTATTTGAACTGATTGATATTGTTGCAGAGAATAATGCTATGCGTGTTTCAACGGGTGTATTGAATGAGATTATGACAGAAGCAGTTGCGATGCAGCAACCCCCTTCCGATAAAGGGAAAAGACTGCGTCTGTATTACATCACACAGGTAGCTGTAAAACCGCCTACATTTGTAATATTTGTCAACGATAAAGAATTGATGCATTTTTCTTATACAAGATATATTGAGAATAGAATCAGAGATGCATTTGGATTCAAAGGAACATCTTTAAAATTTATTATTCGGGAACGGAAGGAATCGTAAAATGGAACGTATCTATTGTTTATTGATCGGTTATGTACTTGGCTTATTTCAGACAGCTTATTTTTATGGGAAATTACATGGAATTGATATTAGACAATATGGAAGCGGAAATGCAGGTACGACCAATACGTTACGTGTACTTGGCAAAAAAGCAGGCATTATTGTATTACTTGGAGATATTTTAAAGTGCATTCTTGCTGTAATGGCTGCCAGAGTGTTATTTGGAAAAGCAAACCCGGAGATGAGTTATTTGTATGCATTGTATGCAGCAGCAGGTGCCATTCTGGGACATAATTATCCTTTTTATCTGAAATTTAAAGGCGGAAAAGGAATTGCTACAACGGCAGGACTAATCATCTCCTTTCATTGGCTTTTTCTGGTAATTATAGCACCCGTTTTTTTACTTACGTTCTTTATAACACATTATGTGTCACTGGGTTCTTTGTTCGTATATGCTGCATTTATGATTGAACTTGTAGTAGCAGGTCAATGTGGCTTGTTCGGGATGACACAGGCCCACCTGAATGAGATGTATCTGGTCGCAGCATTTCTTACCGCAATGGCTTATTACAAGCATAGGGAAAATATCAAACGTTTATGGAAGGGCGAAGAAAGAAAGACATATCTGACGAAAAAAAGTCAGCAATAGTGGTACATAAAAAGTGGAACAAAAATCGTGTTCCACTATAGATTCATGACAAGTGAAGCAGTTCACCTGTATGAGCATGCTCGAAGCATGCAGATGGGAATAAAAATGGCAAAAATTGGTATTATAGGAGCAGGTAGCTGGGGAATTGCATTATCTTCATTGTTGCATAATAACGGGCATGAGATTACAGTGTGGTCCATCTTACAGGAAGAAGTCGATATGCTGAATAAGGAAAGAGAACATAAAGAAAAACTTCCGGGTGTGAAACTTTCCGATGAGATGATCTTTACCTCCGATCTGCAGAGCACAGTGAAAGGAAAGGATCTGTTAGTTTTAGCTGTTCCTTCTCCGTTTACAAGAAGTACTTCTCATATGTTAAAAGATCTTGTGGAAGAAAATCAGATTATTGTGAATGTGGCAAAAGGTGTGGAAGAAAAAACCTTAATGACGTTATCGCAGATTATAGAGGAAGAAGTACCGCAGGCTGATGTTGCTGTATTATCAGGTCCTTCCCATGCAGAGGAAGTAGGGCGTGGCATTCCAACGACAATTGTGGTTGGTGCAAAGTCACAGAAGACAGCAGAATATATCCAGAATATATGTATGAGTGAAGCATTTCGTGTCTATATCAGCCCGGATGTACTTGGGATTGAACTGGGCGCGGCATTAAAGAATGTAGTTGCTCTTGCAGCCGGAATTGCAGATGGCCTTGGATATGGAGATAATACGAAAGCAGCGCTAATTACAAGGGGAATTGCAGAGATAGCAAGGCTTGGTGTTGCTATGGGCGGTAAATTTGAAACATTCTGCGGTTTATCGGGAATAGGTGATTTGATTGTAACCTGCGCAAGTATGCATTCCAGAAATAGACGAGCCGGTATTCTGATTGGCAAAGGCTATACGATGGAGGAAGCAATGAGCGAGGTAAAGATGGTTGTCGAGGGCGTATATTCGGCGAAAGCGGCAATGGGACTTGCTAAGAAATATGATATTTCCCTGCCAATCATCGAACAGGTAAATAAAGTGTTATTTGAAGGAAAAGCCGCTTCAGAGGCAGTGAAAGACCTCATGATTCGCGATAAGAAATTAGAGCATACAGATTTACCATGGGAATAAGATGAATAAAAGCACAATTCGTATTATGAACTCTGTTAATAAATACGAATTGTGCTTTTTTACATATCACCATTTAAATTAACGGTTTGCTGTAAAAGAATATAGCCATCAGCTAATTGTTCTGCCTGTAATTTTATCGATACATTGCAATTAGAGAGACCAAGATTTGCAGCTACTGTCTTAATATATGCATCTACATATGCCTGACTCTGTGTTTCGGAATAAATAGTTTGTAGCAAAGATTCATCCTGTAGGATAAAGGAGAAGGTATGCTCACCAATTCCAGCCTGTGTTAGTAAAGATGAACATTTTGCATAATAATCAGATAGATTTTGGATAATATCATTTTCCGAATAGCCAAGGCTTTCATAAGTGGTATATCCGGCAGAAGCAATATTCTCAGATCCACCATTTCCATATGTGTTTGCATAGGTCATGGCAGTATCTGTGCATGCAGGAAGATTGACAGACAGTCCCGTGC
>JAEWWQ010000036.1 GCA_023458855.1 Bacillota bacterium | reverse complement strand
AAGTAATACTTATCTTTGAAGCTACCGGAAAAGTGATTCGTCCTGGCGGACTTCCGATTGAAGAGGGGGTTGCAGTTTTTAATGTTGAGACTGTTTACAATATATACAGGGGACTCCAAAATGGGGAACCGGTTGTCGACAAAGTGGTATCGGTCGTAGGAGAGGTGGAAAATCCGATTACCGTCAGGGTACCGCTTGGGTGCTCCATAGAAGAAGTAGTATCTATGGCAGGAAAGCTTACGACCGAACATCCGGTGTATCTGTTGGGCGGACCTATGATGGGAAAGATCGGCAGTCGCTATGATACTGTGACAAAGACAACAAATGCAATTCTGGTGTTGCCGGAGAATCATCTCCTTGTACAGAAAAGGAACCGGACGGCATCCATTGATATGAAAAGGGCAGCATCGGCCTGCTGTCAATGTCAGATGTGTACAGATCTGTGCCCGCGACATGCACTTGGCCATCCGATAGAGCCGCATAAATTTATGAGAAGTGCGGCAAATAAGGATTTTCAGGATGCCAATATATTTATCAACACGCTGTTTTGCAGTTCCTGTGGTTTGTGTGAAATGTATGCCTGCCCGCAAGGTCTGTCTCCAAGAACGCTGATTGATGAGTATAAAACGGGACTTCGCAAAGCAGGAGTCAGGGTACCTGAAAATACTGTGGCAGCAACAGTAAAAGAATCCAGGGAATATCGGAAGACACCAGAGGAACGTCTGGAAGCCAGACTTGGACTTTCTAAATATAATAAACCGGCACCGCTTCAGGACGCTGTGGTAAGCGTTTTAAAGGTAAAAGAGCTATTAAGCCAACATATCGGCGCACCTGCAAAAGCAGTTGTGAAGGTGGGCGATACGGTTTACAGAGGTCAGGTGATTGGAAAAGAATCGGAAGGACTCAGTGTTCCGGTACATGCCTCCGTCAGCGGAAGGGTGACAGACGTGACGGAACGTTATATAATAATAGAAGCAGACTAAAAGAGAGGACAGAGTGGAATGAGTAAAGCAATTGGTATGATTGAATTTAAGACAGTGTCTACTGGTGTAACAGCGGCTGATGCCATGGTCAAGACAGCCGATGTAGAGCTACTGGAAGCACAGACCGTTTGTCCAGGAAAATATATTGCGATTATTGCAGGAAATCTGAGTGCGGTCAAATCAGCTGTGGATACAGCGATTACCCGTTATGAAGAGGAACATATAGACAGCTTTGTGCTTGGTAATCCTCATGCGTCTATCTTTCCGGCAATCTACGGTACAACGGAAATCAGACAAGTGAATGCACTTGGCATTTTGGAGACTTTTGATGCGGCATCGATTATCGTGGCAGCAGATATTGCAGCGAAAACGGCAGTCGTTGATCTGATTGAGCTGCGCATTGCAAAGGGAATGTGCGGTAAGTCCTATCTGTATCTGACGGGAGAAGTGGCAGCAGTAGAAGCAGCAATTGAAAAAGCTAAAATATCAGTTGCAGAAAAAGGAATGTTTCTGGATGCTTCTGTGATTGCCCATCCGGATGAGCAGATATGTAAATCCATCCTTTAGTCAGCAATGAAATTCCATAAAAGGAGGAGCATTTTATGCTTGCACTGGAACGCAGAAATCTGATACTGGAAAAATTGCAGGAAGAGAAAAAGGTAGTAGTAAGTGAATTAAGTCAATTATATAATGTTTCGGAAGAGACCATCCGAAGAGATCTGGAGAAACTGGATAAAGACGGACTGGCTACGAAAAGTTACGGCGGTGCCGTTATTAAAGAGAACACGAATATTGATCTGCCGTTTAATGTACGTAAAAAAAAGAATGTGTCAGGAAAACAGAAAATTGCAGAACTTGTGGAAAATCTGATTAGTGATGGGGATCATATTATTCTGGACGCAAGTACAACTGCGGTATTTATTGCAAAAGCCATTAAACAAAAAGAAAGGCTTACCGTAATTACAAATTCCATTGAGATCATGATCGAACTCTCAGATGTATCTGATTGGAACATTATCTCATCAGGAGGAAGCCTAAAGGAAGGCTACCTTGCGTTAGTAGGACCGAGAGCCATTGAAGGATTAAGCGCGTTCAATGTAGAAAAGGCTATTATGTCCTGCAAGGGAATAGATGCAGAAAAGGGCATTACAGATGGAAATGAAGAATTCTCCCAGGCAAAACAGGTAATGCTGAAATCAGCAGATAAGAATATTCTAGCAATTGATAGTTCTAAATTTGATGAAGTTGCTTTTTCAAGAGTGTGCAGTATTCAGGACATTGATATCGTTGTAACGGATGAGAAGCCGACTGCCAAATGGCTGGAGATATTTGAGGAACACGAAATTGAATGTATTTATCCGCTTGAATAAAAAAAGTAAATCATAATTGTAAAAATTGCAGCAACCCCCAAAGATTTTTCAAAGAGAACTTTGGGGATTTACTTTTATAGGGGCTATATATGATTAATACATATTGACATACGTGTTAATACGTATTACAAATGATTAAATTGCTTACTGCCAATGGATTTAAAGAAGAACGGCAAAATGGTTCGCATAAATTCTTTGTCAACGAAAACACTAATAGACGAACTACAGTGCCTTGTCACTGTAAAGACTTACCAAAAGGAACTGAACAAATAATATTAAAACAAGCAGGGCCTGATTTAGAAGGTTGCATTACTTGTGGCGAAAATATGGATTTTTCACAGGTCTTACAAGAAGCACTAATCAGTAAAGTAAATTCGAAATGAAATCCGCCTTGACAAGCATCAGGACGGATGTTACACTTATTTTCACAAGATAAGAGGGAGCTCGTAAGCGGGCTGAGAGGAAGTAATCAAACTTCGACCTTTATAACCTGATTTGGGTAATGCCAACGTAGGGATTCATACGAGACAGATTTAATCTATCTGAGCCTATGCCTGTTGGTATGGGCTTTTTTTGTACTAAAATGCGCACCACGAGGATAGAAAGATTCGTAGATCACTCCGACGGCCAATTAAAGGAGGACAAAAAGATGAGTTACACGACACAGATGGATGCCGCAAGGAAAGGCATCCTGACAAAAGAAATGAAGGCAGTAGCTGAAAAAGAACAATGGAACCCGGAAAAACTCCGGGAACTGGTTGCAGAGGGCAAAGTTACTATTCCGGCAAACAAAAACCATACCTGTCTCGAGCCGAACGGAATCGGTTCCATGCTTAAGACAAAGATCAATGTCAATCTTGGTACATCCAGAGATTCTTGTGATCTCAATATGGAGCTTCAGAAAGTCAATGATGCAGTTTCTCTCGGTGCAGAATCTATTATGGATCTAAGTTCTTTCGGAGATACCGAAAAATTCCGAAGAAAGCTGACCGCGGAATGTCCGGCCATTATCGGGACCGTTCCCATCTATGATGCCGTTGTCTACTATCATAAGCCTCTGAAGGAAATCACTTCGGAAGAATGGATTGAGATCGTAGAAATGCATGCGAAGGACGGCGTGGATTTCATGACGATTCACGTGGGAATCAACAGGCAGACTGCACACAGATTTAAGAAAGCAAAGAGATTGACCAATATTGTTTCCAGGGGTGGTTCCATTATCTTTGCATGGATGGAGATGACCGGTAAAGAAAATCCTTTCTATGAGAATTACGACAGGATTCTTTCTATCTGCCAGGAGTATGATGTAACAGTAAGTCTTGGAGATGCATGCCGCCCTGGCTGTATCGAAGATGCTACGGACATTTCCCAGATTGAAGAGCTGGTGACTCTTGGGGAACTGACAAAACGAGCCTGGGAAAAGAACGTTCAGGTCATGATTGAAGGACCGGGACATATGCCATTAGATCAGATAACTGCCAATATGAAAATCCAACAGACTATCTGCAAGGGAGCACCGTTCTATGTATTAGGACCTATTGTCACGGATATTGCACCTGGATATGACCATATCACCTCTGCCATCGGCGGAGCAATTGCCGCAGCTTCGGGAGCATCCTTTCTTTGCTATGTAACTCCGGCTGAACATTTAAAGCTGCCGGATACCGATGATGTGAAGGAAGGCATCATCGCCGCCCGTATTGCCGCCCATGCAGCCGACATTGCTAAGGGTATAAAGGGGGCAAAGGACTGGGATCGTAGGATGAGTCAGGCCAGAAAGGAGTTAGATTGGGAAACTATGTTTGAACTTTCTATTGATCCGGAAAAAGCCAGACGTTACCGTTCCATGTCAAAACCGGAAAAAGAAGATACCTGTTCCATGTGCGGAAATTTTTGTGCTGTGAAAAACATGAACCGCATTTTAAATAGTGAAATTGTTACTATTTTTGATGAATAATTTATTGGAGGAAGATTATGAATAATCAAATACAATCAGCGGTACCGAAAGGTTCTAAAACAACTTCAAAGATTTGTGTGAAGAAATTGGTAATCAGTGGAATGCTGGTGGCTCTGACCGTGGCTCTTTCTGGTTTTTCCATCCCAATCGGAGCTTCCAGATGTTTTCCTGTTCAACATCTGGTGAACGTTCTGGCGGGTGTATATTTAGGACCCTTTTACGGCATTTCCATGGCTTTTTGTACCTCTTTGATTCGGAATCTCATAGGAACGGGCACACTTCTGGCATTCCCGGGAAGCATGGTGGGAGCTTTTCTTAGCGCGTATCTTTTTCAACGGACCGGTAAATTCTTTCTGGCCTATCTGGGAGAAGTAACTGGTACAGGACTGATAGGCGCGACCCTTTGCTATCCGATTGCCGTCCTGATTATGGGAAAAGAAGTTGCAGTTTTTTTCTTTGTGGTTCCATTTCTGATGAGTACCGCTTGCGGAACCATTCTGGCAGCTTTCCTGATTGAAATCTTGCGCCGTTCAGGTCTGTTTTCTTATTTAAGGCGGCTTATCAATGAATAAGGTGGGATTGAATAGAAAGATCAACTACTCTCTGGCCGGACTGGTGAGGGAAAAAAAGCCGTTAATCCACTGTATTACCAATTATGTAACAGCGCAGGATGTGGCTAATATCATACTGGCATGCGGCGCTTCTCCCATTATGGCTGACCACCCGGAAGAGACTGCGGAAGTGAGCGCGCTTTGCAGCTGCCTTCTTTTAAACACGGGAACCCTAAAGGAAAACTCTAAGGATGCCATGATTCGGGCAGGCAGAGAAGCGAACCGGTTGAACCATCCGATTATTCTGGATCCGGTTGGATGTGGTGCCTCTCGTCAACGGATTCAGACCATTCTTGCAGTGATGAAGGAAATAAAGATGACAGTTATCAGGGGAAACGTCTCGGAAATAAAGTTTCTGTTAAATGCCTTAATTCGGGTGGGATATGATACTAAGTGCCCTTCCGGACAGCAGTTTCCCATTTCGGCAGAAAGAGACGTTGTCAATAGATCCAGAGGCGTAGATGCTGATTTCTCTGATCAGATTACGGATGCTTCGCTGATACCGCTTATAGAGAATGTCAGAGCACTAAGTGTTATGACAGGTGCTGTTATCGTCATGACCGGAACTACTGATATCGTCTCTACAGGAGAGGAAACCTGGCTTATCAGAAACGGCTGTACTGAGATGTCCCGTATTACAGGAAGCGGCTGTATGCTGGACGGGATCATTGCTGCCTATATAGCAGCAGCCTCTGATTCTTCCGGTTCCACAGCTCCTCAGCATATCCTTCTGGAAACCGTCGCTCTTGCCACAGCGGCAGCTGGTCTTTGCGGGGAGCGGGCAGCAAAAAAAGCAGAAAGAAACCAAGCGGGTTCTGGAAGCTTCCGTTGTTATTTTACGGATGAAGTCAGCTTGTTAAATGAAAGGGTTTTAAAAGGAGGCGTGAAAATTGAAATTTTATAAAAATATTTTTTTACTGTATGCCGTAACAGATTATGCGTTTACAGGAGAGAAAAATTTTATGGAGCAGATAGAAGAAGCCATTTCCTCAGGGGTCACGCTCTTACAGCTCCGCGAAAAGCATCTGGATAAGAAAGCCTTCTTAGAAGAAGCACTAATCGTACGTGAACTTACGAATCGATACAAGGTTCCTCTTATCATCAACGATGACGTAGATATCGCCTTACAATGCAAGGCCGATGGTGTGCACGTAGGACAAAATGACTTATCGCCTTCCCTGGTCCGTCGTCTCATTGGGCCGGATCGGATTCTCGGTGTTACAGCGAAAACGGTAGAACAGGCAAAAAGAGCCTGGGAAGACGGAGCTGACTACTTAGGATCCGGTGCCGTCTTTCCAAGTCCTACAAAAAAAGAAGCGATTCCGATATCTCTTGAACAGCTTTCTGCCATCTGCCGGTCGGTTCCCCTTCCGGTAACCGCCATTGGCGGAATTACCAGTGAAAATGTCTCTTCTCTGAAAGGAACAGGTATAGCCGGGGCAGCAGTAGTTTCCGGCATCTTCGGACAAAAAGATATCCCCCTGGCCGTCAGGACCCTAAAGGAACAACTTCAGAAAGTGGTGAAGTCATGATCCTATTGCTACCTTCTGTATTAACCATTGCAGGCTCTGATTCCAGCGGAGGTGCCGGAATCCAGGCAGACCTAAAAACCATCACAGCTCTTGGGCTCTATGGTTCCAGCGTCATCACCAATCTCACAGCTCAAAATACTACCGGAATTTATGCAACGGAACCAGTAAGCAGGAACCTGCTGGCTGCCCAGCTTGATGCGGTATTATCCGACATCCCTCCGCAGGCTGTAAAAATCGGCATGGTGGGAACTTCTTACGCTATAGAAATTATTGCGGAAAAGCTGTTAAATTATCCACAAGTCCCTGTGGTTACCGATCCTGTTATGATAGCTACCAGCGGGCGAAGACTTTTGGACGAAAATGCCGTTCATTCCCTGACAGACAGACTATTCCCGATATCCTCCCTGATTACCCCCAATATCCCAGAGGCAGAAGCACTCTTATCCACAAAAAGACAGAAAATACATACAATAAAAGACATGGAAGAAGCCGCGTGTCAGCTATCCCAAAAGTTTTGCACATCTGTCCTTCTAAAAGGCGGACATCGAGAAAAAGGTGCTGACGACGTATTATATCATAATGGTTTCATTACATGGTTCCCGGGTACTTACAGAAACAATCCCAATACCCACGGAACAGGATGCACCCTCTCATCTGCGATTGCCTGTGGATTAGCGAAAGGAATGAATCTTGAAGAAAGCATTTTAACAGCCAGGGAATATCTGAGCGGAGCCCTGGATGCCGGACTGAACATCGGAAAGGGAAACGGACCTTTGTGGCATGGCTGGAAGACAGGTCTATAATTTCAAAAAAGTGCATCCCATAAGGTCAGAAAGTGCATAGTAAGCGGAATCCAAATTTGCTAGTATAATCTTACTATATAACATTTGGAGGAAATTATAATGAAAGAAAAAGCAATGAATGTAAAATTGGTGGTAAGACCGATTGTTGGATGCCTTACAC
>JAEWWQ010000035.1 GCA_023458855.1 Bacillota bacterium | reverse complement strand
ATACTGATACAGCAAGCCAGTAATTGTTGTATTTTCTCTTGTGGTCGGGTCCATCTGACTTGCCATTGCCAATCCTATTTCCATATCCACCATCCTGCCGGCAAACGACATGATCGTGGTACACATATTTGCACCAAGCCCTATTAAGATTCCGGTAGCTGCCTCTTTCAAAATAATCGTGGCATATCCTAATAACGTTGTATACAGGACCGTCTCATGCGGTGTCATTATATTGTATAGTAAATAGGAAACAAAAAAACTTAAAGCTATCTTGACCCGATTCGGTGTATTATTGTTGATACCAAAGAAGGGAACTATATAAATAAAGCAACTCACCCTTGTCATGATAAATAAAAAATATTCCAGTTCTGAAAACGAAAAAGAAAGATTGATCATACCGTTACCTTATGTATATTGAAAAATCTGACCATAAATTTGTCATAAATTCAATCATACGATTTAACATCCATTCTCCGAAGAACATCAATCCTAAAAAAATACAAATGATTTTAGGGACAAAAGTCAGTGTCTGCTCCTGTATCGACGTCACTGTCTGGAAAACACTCACGATCAGTCCTACGATCAGGGATATGAGAAGTAACGGAGCTGATGATTCTATGATTGTATAAAGAGCGTTTCTTGTTATTTCGCTAACTACATCCGCTGTCATTCATTAATGCCCCCTCTTTCAATAAAATGTCTTCACTAAATTACCAATTACAAGATTCCAGCCATCTGCCATTATAAATAATAAAATTTTAAAAGGCATTGAAATAGTGGTGGGCGGTAACATCATCATACCCATACTCATAAGCGTAGATGCAACTACCATATCTATTACAATAAACGGGATATAAATTAAGAAACCAATGATGAACGCAGTGCGTAGTTCACTGACAATAAAACTCGGAATTAAAACCGTTGTCGGAATATCCTCCAACTTGCTGACATCCTGGGTTCCTGAAATTTCCAGAAACATTTTTACATCCTTGGCCTGTGTTTGCTTATACATAAACTGACGCAGAGGTTCTATTCCCTTTTCCAGAGCTTCCTCCTGTGTAATCTCACCTCTGTCAAAAGGCTGCACAGCGTCTGTGTTAATCTGGGCAAAAACAGGACCCATAATAAAAAAAGTGAGAAAAAGAGCAATTGCAATGACAATTTGATTCGGTGGTGATGTCTGCGTACCGAGGGCGGTCCGCGTAAAATGCAACACAATTACAATTCTTGTAAAAGAAGTCAGTACCAGCAACATGATTGGTGCCAGTCCAATTGCTGTCAGAATAAGTAAAATTCTTAAAGAACCTGCGATTTCGCCATTGCCATTGTTGTATGTAATGGTAAGATTGTTGGCTACATTCAGTTCCTTTAAATCTTCTCCGTCCTCTGCACTTCCAGGTTCCTTTATATTTGTTTGTGTATCTGTCGTTCCTGTAAGATTAGATGTAATCCCCGTCCCCATTGCATACACACTGCTTTTTGATGCTATGCACAATATGCCCACTATAAACAGCAGGCATAAACTTTTTACTACCTTATTCTTAATAAAAATATGATTCATTATTAGCTCCCATAGGCGACCTTTGGCCGCGTATAAATCAGGGGGTGAAAGATTTCTTTCAACCTTATCCCCTAAGCTAGGAATTTTTCTTACCAGCCGTAAAAGTCCTTGCTTTCTCCAGTATCTCTTTGAAATTCATTCTTTGGCCTGTATCATCCGGGAACTCGATTTGCCCTTTATCCAGTTCTGACAAAAGAGTTACTGTATCTTTACATATAGCAATTGCCAAATATTTATCTCCTACTTTTACAATCTGAAGATATTTATTCGTTGTAATTTTATAACTTTCAACAACTTGTATGTTTTTGCTGAAAATTTTTCCTTTCTGATAATTGGCAATCCACCTTGTAGTAACAAAGGTAATTGCCAATACAAATACAAATATAATCAGAACTGTAAAAAACTCAGCGATAGCATCAAGACCATTGTAATGGGTTAATAACATCTTATCCTACAACTTTCTTAACCGCTTCCAACACACGGTCTGCCTGAAACGGTTTTACGATAAAGTCTTTTGCTCCAGCCTGAATAGATTCTATAACCATAGCCTGCTGACCCATTGCGGAACACATAATTACAGTTGCAGCTGCATCGTTTTCTTTGATTTTCTTTAAGGCACCAATTCCGTCCATTTCCGGCATTGTAATATCCATAAGTGTTAAATCCGGCTTTAATTCCAAATACTTTTCAACAGCCTTCACGCCATTTTCTGCTTCTCCAACCACATTATATCCATTCTTTGTTAAAATGTCCTTAATCATCATGCGCATAAATGCTGCGTCATCACAAATCAAAATATTTTTAGCCATATTTTGTCACTCCTATTCCATGTTTTATTTTATGATTTCCGTTACACGAATACCAAAACTTTCTTCTATTACTACTACTTCCCCTTTTGCAACAAACTTACCATTTACTAGGACATCTATTGGTTCACCGGCAATCTTATCCAGTTCAATGATTGTGCCTGGTGCAAAATCCAAAATATCTGATATTGATTTTTTTGTTCTTCCCAATTCCACTGTTACTTCCAGCGGAACATCCATAATTAAGCCAATATTCTCTTTGGCTGCGATTGCAGTGTAATCATTTGAAAAATTTTGAAATTGCGCAGGTTGAATATTAATATTCTGTTGCATTTGTGGCATTCCCATCTGTTGTTGCATTCCCATCTGCATATTCGGCATTCCCATTTGCGGTTGCATTCCCATCTGCATATTCGGTACTCCCATCTGCGGCTGCATCCCCATCTGCATATTTGGATTCATATATCCTTGCGTCTGATTCTGTATTGGTGCACCTGCCTGTGGCGGCACATATGGTTGTGGCTCCTGTGCTGTTGCAGCCGCTGCTGTTGCATTCTGCTGACCTATAAAAGTATCATATAACGATCTCGCAAAATCCAATGGATACAACTGCATGATCGTGCTGTCAACCAATTCCTCAATCTGCATTCTAAATGCAATTTTTACAAAAGTATCCTCTAAAAACGGAGCAATTTCTCCAGCTGTCTTAAATTCTCCCAAATCAATCAGGCTGGCATTCGGCGGGCTGATATCAATTGTCTCGTTCAACATAGAAGATAACGAAGTTGCTGCCGATCCCATCATTTGGTTCATCGCCTCAGAAATTGCACTCAGATGCAGTTCTGTCAGTTCCCCATCTGTATTAGTACCGTCTCCACCCATCATTAAATCTGTAATGACCTTAACATCATGTTCCTTTAATACTAAAATGTTGCTTCCGGCCAGTCCTGTGGTATATAAAATTTCAATAAAAACACAAGGTTTTTCGTATTCCCGTAGCACACCCTCCCATGTTTCAGTGGTTACAACCGGAGTTGTAATGCTGACTTTTCGATTTACTAAGGAATAAAGTGTTGTAGCTGATGTTCCCATACTAATATTAGCTACTTCACCGATTGCATCCGTTTCCACATCCGTTAAAGCTTTTGCAGGATCATTTGTTGTATTCCGATCCGCACCTTCCTTGGTTTCCGGTAATTCTGTATCTGAACTGCTTTCCGGCAAATCCATGCCTGCCAGCAGCGCGTTTATCTCATCTTGGGACAACATTCCGTCCATGTCTTATTCCCCCTCTCTTACTACCGAAGCTATCCGGACTGCATAAGTATCCTCGTTTGCGCCGGGTAAAGCGGTAAATTTTCTTATATTTCCAACATAGACATCTAATTCACTATCTACTTTAGAATTCAAACGAATGATATCACCAACTTGCAGGTTCATAAAATCATTCACAGATACTGCACTCTTTCCAAGAACCGCTTTGACTGGAATCTCTACCTTCCGTATCAAAGACTGTATGTAATCCTGATAATTTTCATCCGAATCCTCATGCATCGTGGAAAACCAGAACTTCGTATTCAGCTTGTCCATGATATTCTCTAATGTAAAATAAGGAAGACAGACATTCATCATTCCTTCGGTATCACCGATTTTTAAATTCAAAGTAACAATAGCAATCATATCATTCGGCGCTATTACCTGGGCAAACTGTGCATTTGTTTCTATTCTTTCCATCACAGGATTCAGTTCCACTACATTTTTCCAAGGTTCGCGTAAAAGCTGCATGCATATTATCATGATTTTCTCAATGATGGTCATCTCAATTTCGGAAAATTCCCGGCTCTTGTCCAATGGATTTCCCTGACCGCCAAGCATTCTGTCTATCATGGCATAACCAAGATTTGCCGCAAGCTCTAATATGATATTCCCATTTAATGGTGCAACACTAATAATTCCCAATATAACCGGATTTGATAATGCATTCGAAAATTCCGAAAAAGTAACTGTTTCTGAACTCACAACCGCTACCTGAATATTTTTTCTTAAGTAAACTGGTAAGTTGGTGGATAATAATCTTCCATAATGTTCAAAGATAATCTCCAGGGTTCGCAAGTGTTCTTTGGAAAATTTTGCAGGACGTTTAAAGTCATAGCTTTTCACCTGCTTTTCAGCGTCATTCTGCATATCGTCCATGTCAAGTTCGCCAGTACTCAATGCCTGAAGCAAACTATCTATCTCGTTTTGTGACAGGACCTCTCCCACGTCAACCCACCTCCTATCATTTGATTTTTAGGTGGAACATAATCTATTGAAACAAAATATCACTGAACGAAACCTCATAAATAAATTGCGAGTCGAACAACGCTTGGATTTTTTCCAGTATTTCTTTACGCATTGTTGCCTGATCCGCTTGTGCCTCTTCTAGTGTATATGTTCCTATCACTTCATTAATTGCACTCTTTATTAAGCTTTCCTTGGTAGACAAAGTAGCACCATAATTTTTATACCCTTCATCCTTGGTATTCATGGAAAGTGATACCGACACCAGTGCATAGTGCGCCTTATCATCGCTTCCTTTTGCTAAAGGAATGGTCATTTTTTCTGCGATATCATAAACTTCGGTATCTTCAATAGATACTTCCGTTGTCGTCTCACCACCCGTGGCCGGCGTTCCGACTTCCAGCTGAATAATACTCGCAATGTCCGTAACTAATGCTGCTGTCTTATTCGATGCACTCGTTACACTGAACATCATAATCGATGTCAGCACAATATTCACAATTAACAATGCTAAAATCAAGATGGAAAACAAATTCTTCTTCATATTGGCCTCCCTGCCTTTGCTTTAATATGAGCTGAGCGAGTGGTAAATTTTTATTTCCACCCGTCTGTTTCTGGCACGCCCTTCCGCAGTCGAATTATCCGCAACAGGAACATATTCCCCTCGTCCAGAATGCTTTATCATGGATGGATCCAATGTGGTATTTGCTGTAAGAAAATCAAATACCGACAAAGCCCTGAAGCTGCTCAATTCATTGTTATTTGCAAATCTGGCCGTGTTGATTGGGACATTATCCGTATGTCCTTCAATCTCAATAACGCTTTCTGAATACCTTGCCAGAATATCTCCGAGTTTTTGCATAATTGGCAGTGATTCTTCTTTCAAAGTCGCACTTCCCGAATCAAAGAGCAAGGCACCGTTTAAGGTAAGCTGTACATATTGAGATGTAAAATTAATATCTATCTCATTATTCAGATTTTCTTCTTTCATTGACTCTTCAATTTTCTCAGCAAGTTCTTCCGATTCTTTCAGTTTTTCAGATTCCACCTCGTCTATAGCATCTTTTATCTCTTCACTGCCTTCTGCGGATTTACCTGTACTGTTAAAATATTCATCCAATTGGTTTAACTGGCTGACACCGTTGCTTATCAGTAAACCATCTCCGATTGCAGTGGAACCTGCCTGAAAAATACTAAATGTCTGGGAAAATGATGCTGCGACCAGTTCAAATTTCTGCGCATCCAGACTTGACATCGAAAATAAAAGAACAAAAAAGCACAAAAGAAGATTCATTAAGTCGCCGAAAGTCGCCACCCATGCAGGGGATCCCGGTGCTGGCTTCTCTTCTTTCCTTTTTGCCATTTACTCCTCACCCCCTGTATCTTCAGCGGCAGTCTGCCTTTCAGAAGGTGCCAGGAAAGATTTTAATTTTTCTTCGATAACACGTGGATTTTCTCCAGCCTGTATGGAAAGAAGACCTTCTATCATAATCTCTTTGACCATCATTTCCTGCTCATTATTAACTTTCAGTTTACTTGCTATTGGTGTACATATCCAGTTGGCCAGCATAGAACCATAAAAGGTAGTAATCAAAGCTACTGCCATAGAAGGACCGATGGAAGATGCATCATCCATCTGCTTCAGCATGTTGATCAGACCAATCAGTGTACCGATCATACCCCATGCCGGTCCCATCGCTGCCAGCTTCTCCCAAAAATCAATCTTTTTCTTATGCCTTCCGTCAATACTTACCAATTCTGTTTCCATAATGGCACGAACCAGATCAGGGTCTGTACCGTCTACAATTAATAAAATTCCTTTTTTTAAAAACTCATCACTCAAGTCGCCCGCTGCTTCCTCAAGGGAAAGCAAGCCTTCCTTACGTGCAACATTGGATAAATCAATTATTTTTTTGATAATTTCCGGAGTGTTGGTGCTGGGAGCCCTTAAAACAAGTGTGAAACTCTTAAGTCCAGCTATGTAGTCTGCCACCGTACTGGATGCAAGCACAGCACATAAAGAACCGCCAATAGTAATCAATACAGATGGTAAATCTACAAAGTTCTGAAGCGCAACCACTCCCTGATCACCGATACTAATAGATATAATTACAACCGTAATACCTACAATCAAGCCTAATATTGATGCTAAATCCACTGTAAACACCTATTTTTTTTGCACTAATCAGCAAAAACATCCTTTCTACACAATTTTACAAGATTTTTCACCTCTTGTCTACTTTCTTTTACAATAATTTTCTTCCCTGTTGTAAGCGAAATGACAGTATCCGGTGTTTCTTCTACAATTTCAATTAAATTGTCATTAATTAGTATTGTCATCCCGTCCATACGGGTTACCTCTATCATGAAACATCTCCCCCCTTTGATGTATTATCTTCATAATTATACTATATCTATTGTTATACCACTTTTTTCGACATAAATAAAGTAGTATGGGGAAACTATTTGAATAGTTTCCCCAATTTATACAATTATTGCTCATTTAACGTTTCAGATTAACAAGTTCTTCCAGCATAGTATCGGATACGGTAATAATTCTACTATTCGCCTGAAAACCTCTTTGTGTCGTAATCATCTCTGTAAACTCACTTGATAAATCAACATTACTCATTTCCAGAACACCCGTTGTGATTGCTCCCCCGCTCAATGTGGTGACATCTACACCAACACCATCGAAATCACCCGAGTTCGCCGTTGCAGAATAAAGGTTATCTCCTTCTTTTTCAAGTCCTGATGCATTGGAAAACTCCGCCACTGCAATCTGACCGATTACCTTTGATTGCCCATTCGAATAGCTCGCATAGATAATACCTGTGTTTTCCACAGAGATTCCATTCAAGGTACCTATTTTACGTCCTGAGCCATCCGTACTGGAAGCCGTCGTACCGGTTTTCGCAGCTATCGTTGAACTTCCGCTGTTATTGACATTGGAAGTCGTCGACAAATCCACCTTAATATCAGAAAAATTCGCATACGTTGCATTGAAATCAAGTGTAAAGGAAGTGGTTCCCGCAGTATTGACCCCAGAGAAAGAACCATCGCTTGTACTATATTTCAATACCGTTGTATGCATGCCTGTAATGGTAGAGGTTCCATGTAACAATGCATTTTCCAATTGTGTATAATTGGTGGTAGTCCCTGCTGCCAATTCCTCTAATATTGCCCCAACTGTCGTTGGGTCTCCATTGCTGTCATTCAAGGTCAGATTCTGAAAATTAGTGGTCGAATAGCCATAGGCCTCAGCAATCGTATCCAATGAGGAAGTAGCACGTCCCGAAGAATCAAACAGATCCGTATATTTTATCTCAGTTCCGGCGATTGTGATACCGCCTGTATTAGTCATTGCCGTAACGGTAGTCGGCACCGTTAATGCCTCTGGAGACGTATACGTATAATCAATCTGTTCTCCTATATCCACATTCGGATAGGTGCTCATTACGGAATTGCCGTCAGCATCCACGATATCCGACAGTACAATTGAATAGTCTCTTGTTTCAGAGGTTCCAGAACCCGATGTACCTAATTCTTTGATTGCATATTTTGCTGTGTATTTATATCCTAGGTTATCGTAAAACTCTAAGTTTATTGTCTTGCCGCTTGTGCTTGTAACACTCGAATCCAGTTTATCAATAATACCTGTCAGATATGCTTTTGAAGTGGCTTCTGCCGGATACGTCATGTTATCTTCGTTTAACACCTTTAATGCTTTTACGGTATCCTGTTTAATATCACCGTTTTCATCAACACCCCAGCCCATAACATTATATCCTGTACTCTGCATTGCCAGCTTGCCGTCTGCATCTACGTAGAAA